>CAYVUX010000170.1:0-7136 GCA_964455075.1 uncultured Desulfobacteraceae bacterium
TCAATACCATCCTTCACGCACGAAAGATCACCGGGATCCAGTACGTCTACGGGGTGGTGGGCGGATTCCACCTCTCCGGCCCCTTTTTTGAACAGATCATCGAACAGACCATCGCGGAATTCAAGAAGATTGTGCCCAAGGTTCTCTCACCCATGCACTGCACCGGATGGAAGGCCATCGATCAGATATCAGAGGCCTTCCCGGAGGCCTTCATCGTCAACAGCGTGGGATCCGTGATCGCATTGCAGGGTTCAAGAGGAGAATAGTCCGTTGAAGCACATCATTGAGAAATGGGAGGGGCTATCCATCCATTATCCACCCTCCCGCCTACCGCCTGCCGGAGCAGGTATGCCAACTGCTGCGTTTCTTGATATCAGATTTTGACAGCCGGACAAACGCCTTCGACTCGCCTGGGAGGCGGAACCCCGAATCTGCCTCCGAGAGCGATGGATGGAATGGGTGTCGGCTTCCATGATGGATGTCAACGGACGAAGCACCAAGGCATGCTTGCCGCGTGCAGGGACATCCAACGGGCCTTGACCGCAGGGGTAGGTTCGTTTAACGTTTATTCCAAGTCTGCCGTGGCGAATGCCCGGTTTTTTTCGCCGAGGATGTTTGAACATGAAGCAAGCCCAAGAAGCGGATCCCAAGGATGCCGCATCCAGAATTCTGATCGTTGATGACGAAGAATACATCCGGGATGTCCTTGGGGAAATCCTGGACATGGAAGGTTACCGATGCACGTTGGCGCCGGATGCGTCAGAAGCGAGGAAACGACTGGAGGAAGAAGCCTATGATCTGATCCTCTGCGACATCAGGATGCCGGGAGAATCGGGACTGGATTTCATTGAAGACATCCTGAAAAGGCATGAGGACACGGCGGCGGTCATGGTGAGCGGGATGGATGATCCGCTGATCGCCGAGGCGGCGCTGAAAATCGGAGTGTACGATTATATTATCAAGCCTTTTGATGTGAACGCGGTGCTCATCAGTGTGACGAACGCCTTGAGAAGACGCCAGCTGGAGATCGACAACCGGAATTACCGGCAAACTCTGGAGAAGATGGTTTCGGAGAGAACCGCCAGCCTCCAAGACAGAGAGGCAAGGCTCCGTGCCATTTTCGAGGCTGCAGAACATGTGGCCTTTATCATGACCGATCGTGTCGGGGAGGACTCCCGGATCCTGGAGTTCAGCCCGGGAGCCGAGCGTCTTCTTGGCTTTAAGAAAAAGGAGGTCATAGGCCGGCCGACCCGGATGCTCAAGCTTCCCCGGGAATTCTCCGCGTCTTTGGGTTCTGAGGGAAATTCCGAGGCGAAAGAACGGAACCTGAGACCGGTCGTCTATCTTCCCAGGAAGTCCGGCGAGAGAGTCCCCGCCTTGTCGACAGCTTATCCGATCTTCAATGCTGAAGGGAAGACGACGGCAAATCTTTTCGTTGCCATCGATATCTCCGAACGCATTGAGGCCGAAAAGAAGCTCCAACACAGCATGGAGAACTTGAGGAAGGCTTTGGAAGGGACGGTAAGGGCGATTGCGAGGACTCTCGAAACGAGAGACCCCTACACCGCGGGGCACGAACAGCGGGTTGCAGAGTTGGCCTGTGCCATAGGGAAGGAGATGGCCCTTTCCGGTTTTGTCCAGGAGGGTATCCGCATGGCCGCGCTGATTCATGATCTCGGGAAGGTGGCGATTCCTGCCGGGATCTTAAACAAGCCCGGAATGATCAGCGATATTGAACTGGACCTGATCAAGACCCACCCCAAGGTTGGCTACAATATCCTGAAAGACATCGAATTCCCCTGGCCCATTGCCCAGATTGTCCTTCAGCACCACGAACGGGTGGACGGATCCGGGTACCCTTCGGGGCTCCGGGGGGGCGACATCCTCGATCAGGCGCAAATCCTGGGCGTCGCCGATGTGGTTGAAGCCATGGCTACGCACCGCCCCTACAGGCCCGCGTTCGGCCTGTGGAAGGCCCTGGAGCATATCGCGGGCAACAAAGGCGTGCTTTACGATGAAAGGGTGGTGGAGGCGTGTTTGAGGCTTTTCAACGAAAAGGGCTTCAAGTTCCCCGAGGTGCCGAAGAATGTGAGGATGATTCATCTCTAAAGCGGGAGTTCACCCTCAACCGTTCCAGGGAAAGCCCGATGACATCCGAGGAGGGCACTCCAATTTTTCCCATACGCTGCTTTAAGAACTTCTCCACCTCATTTTCCCGGCCCAGCCCGGCGAAGGGGACAACTGCGGAGACAACCCTCTCGTAGTGAAGAGGGTGGAGCCTTTCCAATCTGGATACATGTGACGTGAACCAGGGCCAAAGTGAAGGAATGACCGCCGCGTTGGAGCACATGGCCACGAGGGGGACGAAACGGTTTCTGGGCGGAACCCGATCCAGGATGTATTTCCGAAGCTCTTCCCTCAGCGAATCGTCACGGAAGGCTCCCAGTGCCTCCAGAAGATCCAGCCGCTCTTGTTCCCTTGTGGAGGAATCGAGCCTCTTGGTGAACCATCGAAAAGTGTCCCGATCCCCGTTCCAGGCGCCGAGCTGCAGGGCGCTCTTCAATAGGTCGGGGGGCAAAAACTTGCCCTTGATGAGCCTTGAGAAGTGATCCAGGCAAGTTTCCTCGGCCTCTTCCAGTCCGAAAACCGCTGCATGAAAAAGGAGCTCCCCTCTGAGTACGGATTCCGCGGAGGGGTCAGAGGCGGAGCCGGAGGGAGGCCGACGCGATCCGTGACAAAGCCCAAACCTTTCGGCGTCGCTTCACTTCCGGAATCTTTCCGAGCAGGGAGTGCGCTTCCGAGGGCTTACTCCTTTGTGATCTTGACGATCCCGTAGGCCAACCCGCCGAACAGGATCGCGAACACGACGATGCCCATCACAATGGACAGGGTGCTCATGACTCCTCCTTTTTTGAGACCTTTGAAAACCGCCCTCTTGTGCTTTGCCCCGGCAACAGCCTCCTAGCCGGCCGTCGCTCTCCGCTTGTTCAGCGAGGAGATGATCAAAGCGCCGCATACCAACGAACCCACGAGAACAACGGAAGGCACCAAGAAGTGGACCGGCGTATAGTAAAGATAAAATGCCAGGATCAATCCCGCGTAAATGACCAGCCAGGCGATGAATCTCGGAAACTTCGCGTTCATCATGGGTATGTCCTTCCTGGCTTGAACGGCGAAGCCGAAAAACATTAAGCTGATGAGCAGAATCCACCCTCCGATCATCAGCGACCATGTGGGGTAGCCCTCGTAAGGACTGGCGAGCTCCTTGTAAATGCTTGAGAGGATGGTGACGAGAAGAACAAAAGGCGTGATATATTTCACCGAAAAAATCCAAAGTCTCCCAAAGCGTATTTCCGAAGTCCTGTCTATATCGCTCGCGACTTCTCGGATGTTGAAGAACCAGCCGATAAGAACGGCTTCAAGCAATCCCACGATGACGAGGCCCCAGTTCATCCAGTGATCCACCACGTCCAGCCAATAGAGGCCGCCCCGGGTCGAGTAGAGAAACCCGATTCCGAATCCGGCCAGGCAGACCCAAAAGGTAACCTTTGCCCGGTCCAGGCTAAAAGAATCCTTGATCCCGGTAACCACCGCCTCCACGAGAGAAAACGCGGAATCGATCCCCAGGGTGACAAGCATCACGAAGAACATAACGGCGAACAGGGATTGAGCGGCGACACCTCCGGGCAGCTTTGCAATGGCGGTGGGATAGATGACAAAGGCGAGGCCCGGCCCTCCGCCTACGACTTCGTCTATGGGTTGGTTGGTAGTGAAAGCAAGGTACCCCAACACGGAAAAGACGGCAAAGCCGGCAAAAAACGACGTGGCGCAATTGGCGAAAGAAACCACCCATGCGTTTGCATTGATGTCCGAGTCTTTGGGCATGTAGGAGGCGTAGGCAACCATCAGTCCGAAGCCTAGGGAAAGCGAGAAGAAAATCTGGCCGTAAGCGCCCAGCCACACATTCGGGTCGAGCAGCTTTGAGAAGTCCGGGCTTAGATAAAACTCCAGGCCCTTTGCGGATCCCTGGAGAGTGATCCCGCGGATAATCAGAATAAGAAGCAGAGCCCAAGGCAGGCCGACCGTCCAATTCACCACCCTTCCTACTACCTTGACACCCTTAAAAATGATCAGGAAGATCACGACCCATGTGATGAGATTCCCCAGGACAAGGGGCCAACGCATTCCCGCGAGGTTCCCGATCCCGTCTGAAATGCCGAGGACATTCTGGAAGAAGAAAGCCTCCTCTCCACCTGCCCACTGCACTCCGAAGGAGTGAAACATATAATTCCATGCCCAGGAGATCACAACGCAATAGTAGCAGGTGATCATGGCGGCTGTACCCAGCGCGAACCAGCCGATGTAGTTGGTGTTCTTGCGGACGAAACCGTATGCCTCGGTCGGCCCCCGCTGGTATCGGATTCCCAGGTAATACTCCAGCGCCACGAGGGGGATCCCCGTGGTGAGCAAAGCGATGAGGTAGGGAATGAAAAAAGCGCCGCCGCCATGAGAATAAGCCATGTAGGGGAATCGCCAGACATTCCCCAGCCCAATGGCGGAGCCGATCGCCGCCATCACAAAAGCGGATCTCTTATGCCATCTGTCGCGTTCCATAACCAGCCCCCTTCGTCTTTGTTGGATCAAGATCCCTGGAATTCCTCATAGGATTCGGCACCCCTGTCAACCAGTCCGGCAAATGCTCGTGCCGCCGCCGAAGAGAAACCCCGCGACCGCCCCTATGTCGACCCTTGTTTTGCCTTTCTCACCCTGTCCTTGATGCGGTTGATATGCCCGCGTCCCAATCCCTTCACCTCGCAGCCCAGTTCAAAGTAACGCTTGATCCGGTCGTCGTCGAGAATCCCGAAGCAGTCCACGACTGCAAGGGGCCCTCCCGCCATCCGGACCACCTCGTCCGGGTCCAGCCCGAGATAAGGCGCATGCCTGACTGCGAGGACGACGGCATCCGAGCCTTGAAGGGCATCTTTAAGTCCGGAAGTCATGGAAAAATCCTGCAGGTGGTCCTGATTGCGAAAGAAACGGGACCAGCCGGCGCCGGAGGCCGGATAGACCTCTTGCTTTTCAATCTCCCACCAGTGATCCACGTACGGATCGTGGGCCCGAATCTCCGCTCCCATCTCGGTCAGTTTCCTGACGATAATCTCGGATCCGCTGTAGCGGGTGTCTCCCACATCCTCCCGGTAGGAGGCTCCGAGCACCGTGATCTGTGACGCCGCCACAATGCGGCCCATGTTTCTCAAGGCATCTCGAACCAGCTGGGCTGCGTGGAGGGCCCGGGTGTCGTTCACGTCGATGGCCTGGGGGGTGATTTTAAAAATATCGTTTTCAAAGCCCATCAAATGCTTGTATGCCCACAAGCCCAAGCCCCCGTCCTTGGGCAGGCAGTATCCTCCGATTCCGGGGCCCGGAAAAATGATGTTGCTGTGGGTGGGCCGCACCTTGATCGCATTAATCACCTTGATGAGGTCCACGCCGTTCGTTTCTGAAAATGTGCTCCATTCATGAAGAAAGGCCAGGATTGTCGCTCGGTAGCTGTTTTCTACGATCTTGCAGGTTTCGCTCTCTATGGGCCTTTCGAGGACTGTGAGAGGATATTCCTCCACATTCAGGATTTCGGAAAGGAACCGGGTCACGGCCTCTCTGCTCTTCTTGTTGATGCCGCTGCACACACGCCAGAAGTCGCGTACGGACCGAACGTATTCCTTCCCGGGCATGACCCTCTCAAAACTGTGTGCCAGCATGGGTTCCTGGGTGATTTTCCGGGCCTTGAACGCCCTTTTCATAAGGGGGTAGGCCACATACTCGGTGGTGCCCGGGGGGACGGTGGTTTCGATGAGCACCAGGCAGTCCGGAGAGACCTTTTCTCCGATGACTTTGAAACTCGTCTCCAGGGCGCTGATGTCCGCGTAGCCGGAGCGAAGATTTCCGAGCTCGGTTTTCAGGAAATCGCACTGCACATCCACGACCAGTACGTCGGCGAGCTTCAACGCATCGTAGGTGAAGGTGGCTGTGAGGGTCCTTTTCTCCTTGACGCAGCGTTCTATCAAAGGCTCCACTTCCGGATCCTCGGCCTTCACCGGGGAGATCCCCCGGTTGAGCATGGGGATTTTCCAGAAACTCCGCGGGCTCGGTCTCTGCATCCCGATGACGAACTTGCGGGGTCGGCCCGTTTCGGCGTCAAGGGAGTCGGCGACGACTCCGGCCATCACGGCGCCCACGAACCCGAGTCCCATGACCACTACGATCTGGTACCCCTCTTCTCTCCTGCTTTCTGCCAGCTCTTTGAGCCTCTTGTATTCCTTGCGATAAGCCTCTTCGTCAGGAATGGGAAATCTCTCTCCATTCGGGGCAACTGAGTATTCCATAAAGGTGTGAGCCTCCTTTCGTGAGTGCGGTACGCCAAAAGGCGGGACAGCCAAACTGCACTGTACCAAGGGGAATTCAACTCTCCTCGCATGGCGTTGCGGCCCATTCAGGCCTCATCCTGAATAAAGGAAACCCTTTGGGTTGTCAAGAAGGAAGCGGCCTCTTCCAAAGGCCCAAAGTCCGATAACCATTTGGAATAAAAGGAAGATTTTGATTGGAATAAAGGATGGGGAAGAGATCAGCCGATTTTTCTTCTCGAAAGGAGCAGGCTGTTCGTCACCACGGTGATGCTGCTCACAGCCATTGCGAGTGCAGCGAGTATGGGATGGAGATGTCTTAAGAAACCGGGTAGGAATTCAAATGGATACAGGACGCCCGCGGCAACAGGGATGAGTGCCGCATTGTAGAAAAACGCCCAGAAAAGATTTTGTTTTACGGTTCGCATGGTGTTCTTGCTGAGATGCACGGCTTTCGGAACGCCGGTGAGCTCCCCGCGCGCGAGGATGATATCCCCGGCTTCGATGGCGACATCCGTACCGGTCCCGATGGCGATTCCCACCTCCGCCTGGGCCAGAGCCGGCGCATCGTTGATTCCGTCTCCCACCATGCCCACCCGTTCCCCCCGGCGCTGAAGATCGCGGATCGTGGCGGTCTTCTCTTCAGGCATCACCTCCGCTATCACCTCATCCAGCTGCACGGATGAGGCGATGGCCCTGGCGGTCTCGAAGTTGTCCCCTGTCAGCATGACCACC
>CAYVUX010000171.1:0-4481 GCA_964455075.1 uncultured Desulfobacteraceae bacterium
ACCTTGGACGATTTGCGATCCCTCCTCTGCTGAATCGGCGTAGAGACCTTTGAAAAATGCTCGAGAAGGTTTTTCAGGGGTCTCGTGAATCGCGCCGGGCCATGGAAGGATTTTTCGGGGATCACAGGCCTGTCATGGTTTCAAGGGGACCATGTTATCATCCCGTGATTCCATGCAAACATGGAGCCCTCACGACAGGAGGCATATGCCCCGGTTATGAGAAGAAGGGGGCTCTTGTCCATGAGAGAGGATTTATGAACCAATCGGAGAAAATACCCCAGGGATCCGAAGAATTTATCGCCGAGCAAAAGAAGATCCTCAAGGAAAACCCTGAATGCGCCACCACCAGCTACAACCTTGGTGTAGGATTCTTGAAACAGGGAAAGCTTGACGAGGCCATTGACGCCTTTTATGACGCCATTGACACCAGCGGAAGGATGTTCGAAGCCTACGTGAATCTCGGCTATATCTTCTTCAAAAAAGGAGACCTGGAAAGAGTCGCCGAGTGCAACAAGAGGGCTGTGGAGATAGAACCCCGATATGCAAGGGGATATGCCAACTTGGGCTTCGCCTATCTTCAAATGTCCCGGACCCGCGAGGCTATCGAGGCATTGAAGAAGGCTATAGAGCTCAACCCGGACATCGCTCAGGCCTGGTGCAATCTGGCAAACGCGTACCTCCAGGAAGGCGCCTTGGAAAACGCCGTGGAGACGGGAGAGAAACTAGTAGAAATGGCCCCGGATTTCGCCCTGGGTCACAACAATCTGGCCTTTGCATACTACAGCAGAGGAGACCATCAGAGCGCCTTGGAGCACCTGGACAAGGCCATCTCCCTGGGGTTTGAAGCTCACCCCGAATTCGTCGAAAAACTGGCCCCCTACAGACAAAAATGAAACCGAACCCGCTTTTTGACCGATACGAAAACCTCGTGTCAGCAGCGGACAGGGCTTTTGAGCGGATGCAGAGGGAGTACCCGAATTGCGTTTCCTGCACCCCTCAATGTGCGGACTGCTGCCATGCCGTGTTTGGCGTCTTTTTGATCGAGGCTGCCTATCTGAGGCATCATTTCGTTCAACTGCCCAAAGAGATCCGCACTGCCGCCCTCACCCGCAGCGAGGACACGGATCGGGAGATAGAAACCCTTCAGAAAAGGATGAAGGCATTTGAAAATGACCCCGATATGAAGGCCTACTCCCTGGCCCGAGAGCGCATTCGGTGTCCGCTGCTGAGCGAGAACAAGGAGTGTATTCTCTATCCGCGGCGCCCCATAACCTGCCGTGTGTACGGCATCCCCACAGTCATTCAGGGCCAAGCCAGGGTCTGCAAGGAAAGCGCGTTTAAAGCCAGGAAATCCTACCCCGCGTTCGACCTGGATGCGACGTACAAGGAACTCTACTTGCTCTCCGGGGAACTCCTGGGAGGGTCTCAGGCAGCCCAAGCCGCGGAAAAGGCATCGCTGCTGGTGTCCGTGTCCATGGCCATTCGGACTCCCATTGAAGACATCATCACGGAAGACTTTGGAAGGCCTGATGAAGCCGGCTGATGTGCCCGTCCAGGCACCTGCGAATCAGAGTGAACTCCGCCGCGTTCTCCAGGGCGTAAAGGGCCGCGAGCGGTGAGAATGCCTTCTCCAGTTCATCCCGGCTGAAGGATTTCAGCAGCGCAATGAAGCCGGCCACCTTCCCCGGCGGAAAGGTGCCGTCTCCTTCCCGTAACCGAAGGGCATCCAGAAAGCCCGCAAGAACCGCCTCGACCGGAAATGCCTCCGCCCATAACCGCTCTCCGACCCCGTCAATCCGGTCCAAACGCATCCTCACCGACATGTTCAAAAAGAAGTAGAAAAGCGCGGTCTCAACGGGCACCTCGCCGATGCCGGTACCGGAAAGAATGGGAAGCGGGCGATAGCCCCGGACGGCGGTAAGCCGCACATCCACGGATTGCTCTGTGCTCCGTATCACAAAATCCCCCGCAGCATGATGCCACGGCCCGATTTCGCAAAAGGAATCAAAATCATAGTACCTGGTCAAAATCATGGCGGCCTGTCTGAAGAGTTCCCGACTCTCTACCGGGTTGGCGAACCGGCAGCCCCGGTGATAATCCCAGATGCAAACAGGGGGAAACCCTTCATCCCTGGGTCCATCAGGGGCAAGATGCCATTCGTGGCAACCCTCCAACCATTCTCCGACGAGCATGAAAAGATCCGGCTTTACGGGCTTCTCCCTCCCGGATGCATAGCCCGAAAAGTACTGGCGCGGCAAATACGATGGATCGAAGGTTCTTCCGAGGGCCCTCAAGTTCCGAGCCTCTTCCGCGAGCCTGGCCTGGGCTTCCTCCGTAACAGCGGTGCACACACAGACCTTCAAGTCGTGATTCCCGGAAAGGACCCTCACGCCGGCCACGTGGTAATCCGCACCGTGCTTTTCCGACCGGATCCAAACCTCACTCGGCTCTTGAACAGCACGTGCCTCTTCTACATTCTCCCGAGTCATGGCCTCGGCGAACGCCTTTCCGCGATCATGGAAAAGAAAGTGTTCGATGGCCCGGAAATAGTCTCCAAGGGTCAGAGAAGGATGCCGCTGTGAAAGGCTCATCATGAAAGGGGCGCACAACATCTCGGGCGAGGCGGGGATGTCCCCTTTCTCATCGGAAATCAGGTAGGAACACCTCATATTCTCGCCAGGGACTCAGAGGCCAGAGTGCCCACGGTCTTTCTCGTGGGGACCCCGTTTTCCATAATCTCTACTTCATGATCATCATCGCGGAGAGACAGAAGGTCCTTTCTGGCCTCGAACGCATCCAGGTTTCCCATCAGCCGGGACGCATGGCCCCGGACCGAAGGATGCGGGTCCTTGAGGTAGGGGAAAAAGTATAACGTGTGTTTACGAAGGAGGTGGGGGCTGGATTCGGAGATCCTAGCCAGTGTCTGCATGGCCTGATCCCGCCGGGATTCGTCGGGCAGAAACGTATAGATCTGGGGAACGTATCCCCCGAACAGGCTCGGGCTCCGGCCGATGATCTCGCCGATTGCCTCAAACGCCCCCCATGTGAAAGCCGCGGTATCCGTAATGGTGTAAAAGAGGTTTGACAGGAGCTTGGATACCGAACCTGGGTCTTCCTTGCCCACCACCGCACAAACGCGCCCGAGCGCATCCGCAGCCCGATTGCGGAAGGCCTTGTCCCCGGAATAAAGAAGCCGCTGAAGCTTTCTCACCAGGCCGCGATCCGCACCGGCCGTGCCCACAACGCGCTCCAGGCGACCCTCCTGCACCAGAGCCTCCACCTCCCGTTTGGACAGGATCGGCTGGTCGCTTTGCCCGCCGCTTGAGGGTTCGCGCCCCGCCGGCCGGGCCTTCGCACGATCCAGCTTTTTCTTGACGCCATCCCCCGCAACCTCCTGGATGTTCTCGTCAAGCCTGATAAACACAAGAACTCCGGACGCCTTCCTTCCTTCGAGGAATTTGCCCGGAACCACAACATGCTGGACGAAATCGTAGTCTTCAATCATGGCCTCCAGGTAGTCCTCTTCCGGAACGAGGTTCCAGGCCAGATCCCAATCCATGTCACAGGCGAACACCAGGGCCTCAATCAGCGCCGAACCAATATTCCGTCCCGTCTCGTCGCATGCATAGACGGCGCCACAGGGGCACGAACCCACAGGCATTTCGCCCGGCCTGCGAAGGTCCAGTTCCATAGGCTTTTCCACGATCTGACCGCAGAAGGGGCAGGCCGGTCTCTTTACAAAATCTCGACCCAGAAACTTGCTCTCCATCATGAATTTCACGGTTCACCGCCCCAAGTCCACCGGACGCGAGTCCGCATCGTATTCAAAGTCGGTGATTTCAAAATCCTCTCCCCTGGAACGAAAAAGAATGTTCCAGTTCTTGTATCTCGCTCCAGCGAATTCGCAGCTTATGGTCCCTATCCTGGCGTGGGCCCGAAGGAGCTTTGGGACCATGACCTCCCGGAACTTCTCCATGATATGGGCACTGTCGTCCTGATCCAATTGCGGACACTTTTCAGTCCGGGTTCCCCACTCGCCCACGGGACGCTACCTCGGAATTCCCTCCGGGAACACGAACGCGCCTCCGCCCTCGCCTTTCGTGCCCCTCTGTCTCTTCTTGCACCTCATGACCCCGGATCGTGCCTTTCGGTTAATCTTTGGAATATCCCGGCAACTCAAGGGTCGCACACTGGTTTGAGGACCCGCAATCCTTGCTTGTCAGCCTGGCGCGGCCTCCCTGCTCATTGGCGCCTCCCATGGTGTGATGGGTTCTGCTCACCACGCGCTCCAGGTTTTCGCCTCTGCAGCCGGGACAGGCCATGTCCATCTTGTCCTCGGAGCTCATAACGAGCTTTTCAAACTCCAATCCGCATTCCGCACATCGAAACTCAAATATCGGCATGGTGTTGCTCCCGATCGCCAAATTGCATTATTATGTGACGGGCTCGACCGTTGTCGGTGCAGTTCCGGCTCCACTCTG
>CAYVUX010000171.1:4491-7117 GCA_964455075.1 uncultured Desulfobacteraceae bacterium
CTCTGACCCGAAGGCCGAAATGGCTGGGAACCTCGAGCTGCACCCGTCCCCCAGCGGGCTCGGTATGGTGGTCAATTCCCGACTCTTATCCAAAAACGGAGTGAAAAAATTATAATCTTCGAAAGATGTGAAAGTCAAATCTGATCCAGGGCTTTGCCGTGATCCTCTCCTTTCATCCGTGTCTTGACGCCGACGCTCACATCCTGCTTGGAGACCACGCCCTCAGCACCGCGGATATCCAACTCATAGCACGTGCCGAAGCCGTCATCCTGCCTCAGGGTTGCCGGCCCGATCTTTATGAGATCTGCACCCGTTATGCAAACCGGACGTTTCCCAGGTACGACATACGGTTTCGTTACCCGGGCAAGACAGGCCAAAGCCTCCTGTTCGAACAACTCGGAGTGCCTCATCCCCGAACGCTCCGCTGGACCGGGGCAAGCGCTTTCAGGGCCCGCAATCCGGATCCGGCACGACCGCCGCACCCGTTTCCTTTTTTCATCAAGGACGACAAAAGCCACGAAGCCCAGGGAGTCCACTTTATCCGGGATGAAAAAAATCTCGACAAGGTGATCTCCCGCCTGCTCAGCATGGAGAGTTCCGGCGCCTCAGGCTTTGTCACCCAGGATTACGTCCCCTGCGAGGGCAACGTGGTCAGGGCCGTCATTATCGGAAAAAGAACCCTGGCCTACTGGAAGCGTCCGGCAAGGCCGGGGCAGATCGTCACGACCCTGGCCGGGAATGCGTTCATCGACCACACATGGAAGCCGCAGCTCTTGAAAAAGGCCGAACAGGCATTGAAAGATCTTTCCCAAAAGACCGGTATCAACCTCGCCGCGATCGACGTGGTTTTCCCTATGCGCGGCAAAAAGCCGGGACCGCTCTTCCTGGAGATCAATTATTTCTTCGGCCGGCGGGGTCTGGGGGGTTCGCGCCGTTACTATGGAATGCTTTACGAGGCGGTTCGCAACTGGCTGATCGAGCAGAAACTCGACCCGGAAGCGGTACGGCTCGTGTAGGAGGCTGCCGGAAAACAGCCATCTCCCAGCTGATGCGGGATCTCCCGAGCGGCGTTACCCTTGCGTCCGGATGTTTTCCGTCAGACTGCTAGGGCTGTGGAAACCTCCGGTTGCGGCCCTCAGGAAGAAAGGACCTTGACATAGGCCTTCCGGGTGCGGGGTCCGTCAAATTCGCAAAAGAAAATTTTTTGCCAGGTACCGAGGACAAGTCTCCCCCCTTCCACAATTACGAGGACGGAAGGTCCGATCAACGAAGCCTTGATGTGGCTGTCGGCATTCCCCTCCATGTGCCGGTATCCTGCGTTCGCCGGCACCAGTTCGGAGAGCTTCGTTTCCACATCCCGGCACACGGCAGGATCGGCGCCCTCATTGATGGTCACCGCGGCCGTCGTGTGAGGAACGTAGACCATGCAGGCTCCGGTTTCCAACTTTGCGTTCGCCACCTCTTTCTGAACCTCCGAGGTGATATCGATCATCTCGACCCTGGAGCGGGTTTTTACAGAAATGCTCACGGGCATCATGTCCTCCTTGGACTGTGGCGGACTTTTGAAAACCGCCCTCTTTTCTTCGCCACCTAAAGGTGTCTCAGTCCCCACCCTTCGGGCGGGTCCCCAGCTTCGCAATTCTCCACCTCCCTCGAGGAAGGCTGTCCCAGGGCAGGATGGTTCGCGGCTAAAGCCGCTCCTACAGAAATTCTTCTGAAGGTCTTGTAGGAGGGGGCTTGCCCGCGAACAATATCCTCCTGCCCACGTGACAGGATCAGCGTTAAACTGCGGGCGGATCTCCAAATCCATCCTCAGCGGCCGGAACCTCTCAACATCGGGGGAAGCCAACGAGCTGCGGGAAAAGCCGTTTACAGAGGCAGCTACGCCAGGACAATCGGAGATTCGTCCTCTTCGCGGTTTTGCTCCTGCCCTTCTTCCCTGTCCACCCGGCTCGCGTATGCCTCGATACTCCTTTCAAGCAGGAGGGGCGCAACAGGGTTTCTCATCAAGAAGGTATCCGGCTGCTCCAGGCTTCGTGCCGCGGCCAGGGAGAGTGCTGCGTACTCCTGCTCGCCGGTCTTAAAGAAAATATAGGCCATCTCCTCAAACCTGCCGCTCAGCGCTTTTCGACTGTTGCCGGAGAAAAGTTCATCCAGGGCTTTTTCCTTGATCTGACCCACTCTTTCGGCTTTCTGGGGTTCGGTCAGAAAGATGGGGCTGCTGTCAGCTTCCAGGATTTCCTCGACGTAAGGGCCGACTTTTTCCCAATCCAAAATCCACCCCCGCATAAGCTCGTGGCCGATCAGCCTCTGAACCCGAGAATCCGTCAAACCCTCCACATCCGCCTGCAGCTCGGCCGGAAGGAGTTGTCGGGCCGAACCGGGCGCGGCTTCTGCATGTTCCATAAGCCAGGGACGCAGTTCCGTGTAATTGCTTCTTCCGGATTGAACCCCTTTTCCGTAGGCCTCTTCAAGGAGGGCCACGGCATGCGAAAGGGATGTCTGAACCAGGGGGCCGACGCGCTCGGAAAAATTATCTTTCATTTCTCGGATGCTTTTCTTGCTGTACAGGCCGGAGACAAATTCATGGATCCCTTCTTCGCCTGAGATCCAGCCCATACCCGCC
>CAYVUX010000172.1:0-7100 GCA_964455075.1 uncultured Desulfobacteraceae bacterium
CCGACCCAAATCTGAGCGTCAATTCTGTGAATTTATTTTTGAGTGAGCCCTAAGCGTCTTTTCGGATTTCATCAATACGCCTTCTCCTATAAAGTCGAACAAAACCTGGACAGGGTTACAGGAGGCCGCATTTTTTTGAGTAAACAAGGAGGGCGTGGTCTTTTTGAGGCCGGATGTAACCTTTCGAGCACGAACAACGACAATAAAATATGAGAACCTTGGCGGTCGTCGATGCGGACCCACGGGATATATTCCATGGAATCATTGAAGTGGGGCGTTTTGGTACGCCGGGTTCGGATACCGGGTTGAAATGGGAAATGAAACGAACCGCCTTGAAGATGCGGAGATCATTGATCGCGTCCTGGGGGGAGACATCGATGCCTTTGAGTCTCTGTTGGTCAAGCACGAGGATCACGTCTTCGCTATCGTGCGCAAACATGTCCCCCCCGAGCAGGCTGAAGAGACGGCGCATGAAGTCTTTATCAGGGCGTTTCACTCCCTGGCTACCTACAGAGGGAAGGGCGGATTCAAACAGTGGCTTTCTTCCATTGCAATCAGAACCTGTCACGATTACTGGAGACAAGTTTATCGCTCCAGGGAGCTTCCCATGAGTTCGCTCACGGAAAGGCATCAGACCTGGCTCGAGGGGGTGGTTTCTGATCACTCCGGCCGCACATTCGATGAAAAGGCCGCCCAAGAGGAGGCCCGGGAGCTTTTGGACTGGGCCCTGGAAAAGATGTCGCCGGAGGACAGATTGGTCCTTGAATTGATGCACCTGGAAGGCTTTTCGGCAAAAGAAACCGCCGCTCTCACCGGGTGGACGGCGACCAACGTGAAAGTCCGTGCATTTCGGTCGCGCAGGAGACTGGAGAAGCTGTTGGAAGATGTCATGGAACGGTGAAAGGATGGGACGAAGATGAAAATCAGCAGGGATGATTACCAGAAGATCAGAGTTGCCCTGGCCTTGGCCCACAAGGAAAGAGAGAGGGGAGCGCCGGACTTGCCAAGATGGCGAGCCGGAGTCATGCGGCATGTCCGAAGGATCGGATGGTCGAAAGGCAGGGTTTCGTATCTGGATCTTCTCGAACCGTTTGTCTGGAAGATGGCTCCGGTTGCCTGCGCTCTCCTGTTCATTCTTGCCGCGGTGTTGCTCCAGATGGATTTCTTTTCGGGTTACGAGGTGTCCAGGGTGCTCATGGAGGATCCGGTGGATTCAACACTTTTTCAAACGGTTGAAATGTGATGAAGAATCCTGTGATGCGGTTGAAGTTATGGGCAGGGGTAATCCTTGTTTTCGTCCTCGGTGCACTGGCCGGGTCGCTGGGAGCGGCGCTCTATTATAAGAACCGGATCGAGCGGTTCGAAGAGTACGGATATTCGAAAAGGGCTCACATATTGATGCAGAGGTTGGATGAGTCCCTTCGCCTCTCAGAAGAACAAAAAACGGAAATCGAGGCTGCGCTCAGGGAATTTCATGAAAACCTCTCCGGCATGCGGCGCGAGGTGCAGCCCCGAATAGAGGAATTGAGAAGAAGCACCTTCGCCGCCATAAAGGAGACGCTCGACAGCGATCAGAAGAGGGAATTTCAAGAGCTCCAGGAGTCCCTGAAGCACCGGCATCCTGCGGATCGTCTGCGGGCCGAGCTTGATCGTGCCACACCGGAGCAGATGCTGGCTGAAATTCGGGATCGCCTCCAGTTGACCGATGAGCAGGCATCGAAAGTGCGGCCCGTCATAGAGAGCAGTATCGAAGAAAAGAGGATACTCCTGGAGGAATCCGAAAAGGAGGAACCCCACCATGACCATTCGCTGAGACGGCGGCTGAGAGAACACCGCAACGCCGTGGAGGAGCAGTTGAGCAAAGTGTTGACCGCGGAACAACTGGTGGAATTCAGAAAGTGGCAAGATGAGCAGCGCCGATAAGGCCGCTCGCTTGGATGGCGCTTCTATGTGTCACAGAAACCGAAATTAAATCAAGCGACGGGGGTTAAGAAGGCCCTCCCGAGGCTCCGCCGCCCGCTTCGGTGACGGCGGCGCTTTCCGCGTAACGAGCCTTGAGCAGGAATCGGCGATAGTATGCCCACAGCAGGGCCGTCATAGGAAGCGCGATGATCAGACCGAACACGCCGAGCAGCTTCCCCCAAATGGAGAGGGAAAGGAGAATTACCGCCGGTCTGAGGCCGGTGACCTCTCCCATGATTCTGGGGACTAGGTATCCATCCTGAATGGCCTGTACCACAGCATAGACCAGCGTGGTAAGTCCGATCATCACCCACACGCTGGTTCCCGAGTCCAGGGCGTGCAAGGCTCCGAGAAGGAAAGCTATGGGTATGCTCACAATCTGAAGATAAGGGACCATATTCAAAAGCCCTACAAAGAGGCCGAAGAAAATCCCCATGGGGAGATCGATGAGCCAGAATCCCAGGGCGGACAAAAAGCCTACGATGCCTGCGACGACGGCCTGCCCCCGGAAGTAGCGATGCATCCCGTCGTTGAAATCGCCCACAAAATCGATGACCGCATCCCGGTAGGGTTCCGGTATCAACTCTTTCCACCCGTCCTTTACCTTCCTGTAGTCGATCAACAGAAAAACCAGGTAAAGGAATATCAAGCTGAGTCCCAGGACGCCGAGGAGAAAATTCGTGGTTCCGAGAATTACACCCCACACTCCCGGCAGCAGCGTTCCGGCGGCCTTCTTGAACATCTCGAGCGAGCCCTCCGACTTAAAGAAAGCCTGGACGTCCTCACGGGCAGCCAGCTGCTTGATGGCATTCCACAGATTTTCAGGAATGATCTCTCCGGCCCTTTTGGCCAGTTCTGTTTTATTGGCAAGGTCGGTTAATACGGTCTGCATTTGGACAAGTTCTTTAAAAATCAGCGGAACGGTGATGTATACGATGAGGGTGCCTGCCGCGCTCACAAGAAACAGGCTGAGAAAGACGGCAACGGTGTGCCGCGGGATCCATTTCTCCACCAGAATAACGAGGGGATGGATCAGGTAGGCGAGCAGGAAGGCCAGGGCAAAAGGGATCAGCACGTCACTCAAATACCCGAGCAAGTAGATGATCCCCCCCAGGATTGCTGCGCTGAGGGCGATACGTACAACGCGGTCGAATGTGTAAGGCTGGTTGTCGAAAAGCATTGTGTCCTCAAGGCTGCCGGTATTCCCTCAGGCGCCGGGTGTGCTCGCTTTTGAGGAGACATTCGAATCCGGAAAAGTTCATTATCTTCGGCGAAGTATACGGTCCTTGCCTCCGTGTGTCAATCGGCCCCTCTTTGTTTCCTTGCCCTTCGAGCCGGGATCCGGGTTCTCTTCATTCGGGGCCGCTGGGCCGAGATTCCTTCCCGCAAAGTGCCCGGCAATTGACACCGCACCTGAATGCCCGTATTTTTTTATCTGTGGACTTGCTTAGAATAAACTGGGAGAGTCTCTTTCGCGCAGCCGGAGCTTCCCGTTTGTGTTGGGTTTTTGCATACCACCTATTGAAAGAAAGGAGCCTGGACATGGCATCGCTGAAAGGATCGCAGACCGAGAAGAATTTGCTGGCCGCTTTTGCCGGCGAATCTCAGGCGCGGAACCGCTATACCATTGCCGCCAAGGTGGCGAAGAAGGAAGGCTACGAGCAGATCAGCGGGATTTTCTTGGAAACCGCGGAAAACGAACTCGAACACGCCAAGGTATTTTTCAAACAGCTCGAGGGAGGAGAGGCCGAGATCACGGCGGGATACCCGGCCGGTGTGTTCGGCGATATCCTCGCTCACCTGAAGGCCGCAGCGGCCGGAGAGAAGCTGGAATGGACCACCCTCTACGCGAACTTCGGCGATGTGGCGGCGCAGGAAGGTTTCAGGGAAGCGGCCCGTGTGTTCGCCCAGATAGGAGAGGTGGAAAAGTCGCACGAACGGCGGTACAATAAACTCATTGAGCGTGTTGAAGCGCAGAGCGTATTCAAGCGTCCGGAAAAGGTAGCGTGGAAGTGCCGCAATTGCGGACGAGTGGTTGAGGGGACCGAGCCCCCGAACAAATGCCCCACCTGTGAACATCCACAGGCGTATTTCGAGCTCCTGGTGGAGAATTACTAAGGGGTTGTCACCAACAGGGGACGGCAAGGGTGACAATGGGCCGGTCTCATGAGGATCGAGGCAAGGCGGGCGCGAGTATTTCCATGGCCGGCCGTGGACATAACGGAGCTTCAGGCGGCGAACGAGTAAGGGAGAGGAGCGAACACCGTGGAATCCGAAAACCGGGACAAATTGGTGGTTCTCTGGACGTCGGGCGACCGGGAAGTGGCCAGGAACATGGTCTTCATGTACACCAAGAATTCGAGGCTCAAAGGCTGGTGGGGCGAGGTTCGTCTGGTGATCTGGGGCCCTTCGGCAAAGCTGCTCTCGGAGGACACAGAGCTCCAGGAGGAACTCAAAGAACTGGAAGAGGCCGGCGTGATGCTCGAGGCCTGCAAGGCCTGCTCGGACAGATACGGGGTCTCCGATGTCCTCGAAAAATTGCACATCAACGTGAAGTACATGGGCATTCCCCTTACCAACTACCTGAAGGAGGGGTTCACGGTTCTCACGATTTGAGGGGTGAGATACCCGAACGATCCCTTCGGTAGGCTGCTTGATCGAAGCGGGTAGCCGGCGGAGCCTGTCCCGACAAAGATGGGAGAGCGAAGAAACCGGGGACCCGCCCGGAGGGTGGAGCCTGAGCACCCTTTAGGGTGCGAAGAAAAAAGGCGTTTTCAAAGGTCTCGAGATATGAAAAGGGCCCGCAAAACGGTTCTTATCCTTGCCGCACTGGCAATCGGGACGGGTTTGGTGCTGTCCGGGGCCGCTTATTACTACTATAATCACCCATCCAAGATTCGCCCGCTTGTTGAAAGGGCCGCCTCGGGTTATGCAGGCGGCCCGTGCACTATCCAGGAGCTCTCCTATTCCCTTCGTCCTCTCGCCGTGGTTCTAAAAGGGTTGACCGTTCGCTCCGGGAACGGGCCGCAGGCGGCGGTTTTATCCCTCTCTTCCCTGGAGGCCGAGCTCGCCCTGGAAGGGTCGTTTGGCAAGAGAACGCTCGTCATCGAAAAGGTTCGTGCAGCCGGTCTTTCGGTTGAAGCAAGTACCGAGGCGCCGCTTCTCCCAGCAATAGAAAGCCCGGCAAAGCCTTCCATTTTTTCCCTTATCCTGGCAGATTTTGCGGCGTTCTTCCTGTTCCGGGACGTCCGGTTCGTTGAAGCAAATCTTTCCGAAGGCAGGGCTCTTCTTCGTTCGTCCGGAGGCGTCCTGCGTCTGAAGGATATCGAGGCTCATTTTGCAGCCGGGCAGGGGGGCGGGGGCACCGCAGAATGCCTTGCCGAGGCGGAGTTTCCGGGACTGGATGCCCGGTTGGTCCTCCCGCGGGCTATTCTTTCCGTCGATCGCTTCCCGGGGGTGGAGGAAGGGTCCCTCCGGGGGTGTATAGAGACAGATGGGGGACGATGGGAGGCTCCGTTTTTCCGGGCGACCGGCATCCGGGTACGTATCCCGTTTCTGGCCCATGCGGGATGGAGTGAGGTTCTTTTGGACCCTGCGGAGGTTTCTGTGAAGGGGGCGGCCGCGGAACCAAGCACGGGGGCGAAAATCCCCTTGAGCCTTGCGTTTCGGTTCGCGGGCTCCCTGGATCTCGTCGGTCGGGAGATTCATCTTCGGGAGTTTCGTCTCGACGCGCCGGATTTTTTTCGGATTCAGGGGGAAGTCCGGGCCGGGCTCTCCCCGGAGGCTTTCGTTCGCGTGACCAGGGTGGACGGACGGCTGGAAATGCGGAGCCTCCTGTCCGTTGCGGTGCCCGGCCTTGGGGAGAACGAGGACGTCTGGAACATTTTCGGGGGGGCTTTTCTGGGGGGGGAAGCGGCAATCTCAAAGAAGGCTGCCGGATGGGAGGTTCGGCCTCAACTGAATCTGCTGCTGGATGGTGTGCGGTATTCCTGGAAATCCAGGGAGGTTTCACTCGGTGGGACCCTCCACGCAGAGGCGCATGTCAAGGGGACCTTCCCGGATATGGAGGTCAAAGCGGATCTCTCCGGGGAAGAAAATGCGTTTTCCATGGCCGGAATAGAGCTCAACCCTTTTGAATTCGCCCTGTCCTTTGAAGGGGGTTATCCTCGATTCGACATAGAAGGGTTCCTGGAGAGCTCCGGCCCATGGGCGATCCAGGCCGGGGGGAAGGCCCTCGAGATCGATAAGGTTCATTTGAAGGCCGATGAGGGGGTCATCGATGCGGACCGGCGGACTCTTGCGGTATCGAAGATTCGTTTGGACGCCGGTTGGCTGAAGAATCTTCTATTCAGCCTGGAGGCAAACCCGACGGAGTTTCGGGTCCATGGTGAAGGCACGGACGCGGGCCTCCTGGATACGCCCGGGGCGCTTGGACTTCTTCCGGATGGATGGCTGATATCAGGCGGGGACTCGCTTCGGCTCGAAGCGCATCGGACGCCGCAGGGACTCGTATTCGAATGCCGTTTGGGGGTTAACGAAGCGCAATTCCAGAACGCCGAGGCCACCTGGCTGGGGGAGGGGCTCGCCGGCGGCCTGCGCATCTCGGGCCGATACGACTTCGAATCCGAAGAGATGAAGAGCACGGCCCGCGGTTCTTTTGAAAAGGGCGAAGCCCTGCTCGACCGGTTCTATTTCAATTTGGGGGAAACCCCCCTGGAGTTTTCGGCTGAAGGCGGATGGGATCGGGGCCGACAATCCCTGGAGCTCTTGGAACTTGAGGGGGCTTTGAGGGATATCGTCCGGATCCACGGCGCGGGAACCATAGAGCCAAAACAAGGGGGCCCGGGTTTCGATGTATCCCTGAACCTTTCTCCGACCCCGGTGGAGCCCATTTTTCACCATTTCGTCCGGGATCCGTTTAAGGCGGAGAAGCCGCTCCTCAACACACTGGAGATCGCGGGGAACATTGCCTTTGGTCTGAAAATAACGGGGGGCGCGGATTATCAGACCGCACGGGGCCGAATTGAATGGAAAAACGGCTCTATCGACTCCTCGAAGATCGGGATCGCGGCCCGGGGGCTGGAACTGCGCCTTCCCGTGTGGTATGAGTCCGCCGGCGGAGAGGCGAAGGACCCGAC
>CAYVUX010000173.1:0-7079 GCA_964455075.1 uncultured Desulfobacteraceae bacterium
CAACTTTTTCGAAAAAATTTCACTTTTTTTCAATCCTTATATCGGAATTCCAGAGAGTCTCCATTGAGAAGCGGCGTTTCCCCCGGTCTCTGTCTCCGTCGCGACAGGACGGCATAATCCGAGGGGGTTGTTTTCTCCGCAACGCACTGCTTCCGACGGAACACCTTGACCTTGGAAGGGAATGTTATTCCCCACTGACAACCTGCTCGTGTCGAAATGATATTTGTGCGAAGGCACAGTCAAGCGGTCCCATTTTCCGTTTGATAATTCCATGCAGTTTAGATATTCACAAACTTTTATGCTTCATGGTATAAATCCACAGGCTCAGGGCGAAAAGAGAGGCCGAATGGATTCCGTTCTTGGGGGTCCACGAACATTTGCGGATGCCCGTGAAAACCCTGAGCTGCTGCCTGCCTTTGTTCAGGGGGACTGCGCTCCCTTCGAGCGCCGTTTCCCGGGACAGCGGTGGGGGTTTTGTTGTTCGGAAAGGAGAGAGGAATGCTTCTGGACCCCATATTGGGACTGTTTTCCAATGACTTGGCGATAGATCTGGGGACAGCCAACACCCTGGTGTATGTAAAAGGAAAAGGGATCCTCCTGAGTGAACCTTCTGTGGTGGCTGTTCGACAGGATCCAAAGGGTGGCAACAGGGTGCTGGCCGTGGGCAGGGAGGCCAAGATGATGCTCGGAAGAACTCCGGGAAACATCGTGGCCATTCGTCCCATGAAAGATGGTGTGATCGCCGATTTTGAGATCACTGAAGCCATGCTTCGACACTTTATCCGGGCGGTTCACAACCGGCGCACCCTGGTCAGGCCACGCATCATCATCTGTGTCCCCAGCGGAATTACTCAAGTGGAAAAGCGGGCGGTGCGCGAATCCGCGGAGTCAGCGGGGGCGCGTGAGGTTTTCCTCATTGAGGAACCGATGGCGGCTGCAATCGGTGCAGGGTTGCCTATCACCGAGCCGACCAGCAACATGGTGGTGGACATCGGTGGGGGCACCACCGAAGTGGCCGTCATATCACTGGCAGGTATTGTTTACAGCAAGTCGGTGAGAGTCGGCGGAGATAAAATGGATGAGGCAATACTTCAATACATCAAAAGAAAATACAACCTGCTGATAGGAATCGGGACAGCGGAGATTATCAAGACGACCATTGGGACGGCATTCCCGAGTGACAATATTGAAACTATTGAAGTTCGGGGAAGAGATCTGGTGACAGGGATTCCAAAGATCCTGACCATTGACTCGGAAGAAATCCGAAAGGCGATCTCCGAACAGGTAGAAGCCATCGTTGAGACCGTTCGCATCGCGCTGGAGCAAACGCCGCCTGAATTGGCAGCGGATATAGTGGACAAAGGGATTGTGTTGACGGGAGGAGGGTCTCTTCTCAAGAATCTTGCAACACTGCTTCGGGAAGAGACCAAGCTGCCCATTACCATTACGGAAGATCCTCTTTCCACCGTGGTGCTCGGCTCCGGAAAGGCGCTCGACAACCTTTCTATCCTCAAAGAGGTTACCATCAAGTAATCGCAGAAGGGTCGTCGGTTCCATCCAAACGGTACGTTGCCCTGTGGAGTCTCGTTTCAAAGAAGAACGGTTATTTTGAAGTATGTGTTTAAAGTGAATAAGGATGTGTGCAATTAAGGGCTCGCTCAAAAATAAGTTCGCAGAATTGACGCTCAGATTCGGGTTGGATTTGGCTGTCGCGATTGAATGAAGCCACAGAAATAGTGAACTATTTTGAGGACTTCACGATTGAGCGGCAGCCGAAGATGGCCCGAAGCTGAGATGGGAAAATGTGAAGTTATTTTTGAGTGAGCCCTAAGCCTCGATTGTGCCCGCCCGCGGCCGCAGAGACCCAGGGAGACTCTTGAAAAGCATTCAGTTTTCTTCGCCGTCTAAAGGTGGCTCAGACCCCACCCTACGGCGGGTCCCCGGTTTGGTCAGGGTTAAGAGAGATGATCCGCATGAGGCGGATCCCTGGAGGAATATGCTGAATATTCAAGGATTGAATGTCCCAGCAGTGAACTCAAGGCCGACGGGGGTTTGAGCATGATGCGTATTTGTCCCGGAGAAGGCGGGGGATTGGGAGCCCGGGAACCCGTGCGGAAGGCTGGGACCGAGCCACCCGGGAACACCCCTTGAAGGATGTGATGCGCTTTCGTAAGGTCTGGTTGGGGATTTTTCTCGCTGCATTCGTCCTGTTCCTGCTTTCGACGTATTCGGGGCAGGAACAACGGTGGAATTTTTTCGAGCAACTGATCGTCGAGGCGGTGGCTCCTGTCCAGAAGCTGTTTCATCGTGCGGTGCATTCCACAGAGGAGTTCTGGCTCAATTACTTATTTCTGGTGGATCTTCGCAAAGAAAATCAACAGCTCAGACGGAGAGTCGATGCTCTTAAGATGGAGAACAGCCGTTATCGCGAAATGCTTGCCACACACCACCGGCTTCGATCGCTTCTGCAGTTTAAACAGAAATTCGACCGGCCGGCCATTGCCGGGCAGGTGACCGGGAGAGACCCGAGTGGATGGTTCCGTTCGGTGATAATTGACAAGGGCAGAAACTCCGGACTGAAGATTGACATGCCGGTTCTGAATGCTTCAGGCGTCGTCGGGAAGGTGGTTTCTGTTTCCCCGAATTTTTCTAAAGTCTTGCTCATTATTGATCAGAACAGCGCGGTGGACTGCCTTGTGCAGAGGTCCCGTGACAGGGGGATGGTCCGGGGACAAGGAAGTGAAATCTGCAAAATGGACTATGTAGTTGATTCGAGTGACGTCAGGGTCGGAGATCTGGTGGTGACCTCCGGACTGGGGGGAATCTTTCCGAAAGGGATCCCTGTGGGGCGTGTGGAGGAAGTGCGAGAGGGTTCAGGGAATTTATTCAAGCAAATCCACGTACGAACCATTGTCGATTTTGGGAAACTCGAAGAGGTATTGGTAATCTTAGCGGAGTAAAGATCATCAAGGGAAGTCCATACACAAAAAGGGGGATTGCTTTCTACGGGTTTGCCTGGCTTGCCGGATCCCTCCTTGTAATCATCAAGGGGAATTGGTTGAGCCTCACGGGTTCGAACGTCGTCGATGTGGATTTCGTTGCGATCCTGGTCGTATGCCTCTTTCCCTTCTACGGAAGTCTGGGGGCCGGTGCGTTCGCCCTGGGTCAAGGTCTGTTGACGGACCTGTTATCCGCGGGTTTTGGAGGACTTTTCACGCTTCAATATCTGTTCATTTTGGGGAGCGTTTCCCTGGGTTCCGTGTTTTTCGACATGCGCGATACCAAGGGTTTCCTCTCGGTGGTATTTCTTGCATGCCTGGCTGGAAGAATGCTCCATGTGGTGCTCTTGGCCGTGTTTCTCAGCAAGAATGCCCTCTCAGGCCGGTTCCTATGGGGCGGCGTTGCCTCGGCAACGGCATCGGCGCTTCTGGGTGTATTGTTCCTTTACTTTTTGCTCGGGGTCGGCAAAGTTTTCGGGATACGGGCAATGAACGGCCGGCGTGAGGACAACCTGGGGTGAGGGGCTTCATCAGGAATTTGAATGCATCGCGCTGAACGGTGCCGGAAATGCCGTCTTCTTTTCTTGAAAGATAGGCCGGCGCCCGGGCTCTCAGGGCCATGCTCATCGAGGAAAAGAGTTGAGAACCTCCGATTTTGATCCGGTTTTTACAGAGGGTTTTCAACGGCAACTCAAAAGGGCCACGTGGGTGGTTCTCGTTGTATTCGGCCTATTGATTCTTCGGTTGTGGTATCTCCAGATTGCCAAGGGGCATCAATACAGAATCAAGTCGGAGAGCAACCGGATTCATCTAAGAGACATTTCCCCTTTCCGCGGTTTGATTTTTGATTGCGAGGGCGAGATCCTGGTAAAGAACAGGCCTTCTTACGACCTCTATGTCATTCCGGAAGACGTGCCGGACCAGAAACAGTTGTTGGATAACTTGGCACGTTTCACGAGCCTGGATCCTTTGCTGGTGAAAGAAAGGCTCGGCCGAAGCTCTCCCCGGTATTCCTTTCGGCCCGTTTGTCTGAAGCAGGGCATCTCCCGTGATGAACTCGCGGTGATTGAAGGCCACCGATTCAACCTTCCGGGGATCATGATCCGGGTCAAGCCCCAGCGGCACTACGTCTATGGGGATCTTGCCGCTCACCTATTGGGGTATCTGGGGGAAATCACAAAGACTCAGCTCAACAGCGGCAAGTTCCGAGACAACAAGCCGGGCGATCTGGTAGGGAAGGCGGGAATCGAAAAGCAGTGGCAGGCAAGACTGAACGGGCTGCGCGGAGGAGAACAGGTGGAGGTGGATGCCTCAGGACGGACGCTCCGTGTGATCTCTCGAAAGAGCCCAATGGCGGGGGCCAATGTTTATCTTACCATAGACAAGGACCTTCAGTTTCGGGCTGAAAGGGCTCTCAAGGGAAAAAGGGGGGCGGTCGTTGCACTAAATCCTTCAGATGGAAGAATCCTGGCCGTTGCAAGCAGCCCGTCCTTTGATCCGAATCTGTTTGTCAAACGAATCGATTGGAGCCTCTGGAAGAAGATCGCTTCATCAGAGGAATTTCCCCTGCAAAACCGCGCCCTCTCCGGTCAGTATCCTCCCGCGTCCGTTTTCAAAATTGTCGTCGCTCTGGCGGCGCTTGAAGAGGGGGTTATTGGTGTTGAGGAGGAGTTTACATGCCCGGGCTTCTACACGCTGGGCAGGGAAAGGTATCGTTGCTGGAAGAAGTCCGGGCACGGGGAGGTGGATCTTCACCGGGCGTTGGTGGAATCCTGTGACGTGTTTTTCTACAAGTTGGGGATAAGACTGGGCATTGATACGATTGCGGAGTATGCACGCAAATTGGGGTTGGGTGAAATCACGGGCTTCAACAAAGAGCAGGAAAAGGCCGGTTTGATCCCGACGCGCGATTGGAAATTGAAGCGGTTCGGGATCCCTTGGCAGACGGGAGAGACCGTTTCAGCGGCTATCGGACAGAGCTTTGTCCTTGTCACGCCCATCCAGATGGCAACCATGGTGTCGGCCGTTTTCAATGGCGGCGTATTGTATAGACCCCAGGCAACAGCGTGGGTGGGGCAGACGCCCTTGGACGATGCCGTAAGTTTCTCGCCGGAGGTGATCGGGGAAACGGGGATCAGTCGGGAGAGCCTTGAATTTGTAAAGAAGGCTCTCGTGGACGTTGTGAACGGCCCCGGAGGGACAGGTCGGCGGGCCAGGCTGAGAGACGTCACGGTCGCGGGGAAAACCGGCACGGCCCAAGTGGTGGCCCAGAGAGACGAGGATTCCCGGGAGGATGAGGAAATCCCCCGGGAGCATCGGGATCATGCCTGGTTTGTGGCGGTGGCCCCTTCCGAGCGCCCGGTTATCGCTGTGGCGGTGATTGTCGAGCACGGAGGGCACGGAGGAAGCACAGCGGCCCCGATCGCCAAGGATCTTATCGAGGGATACCTGGGTATCGACTCGCCGGATGTTTCCCCGATGTCGGCAAAGATGGTTCAATGATTCCAGGAATCCGGGTGTAAAGGAAAAAATACGGACATGGCTGTCTGACGTTTCGGCCGGCAAATACACCTTGTTTCCATGAGCGAACAACACGGACCGGGGTCTGGGGCACGAGGCTTTGAGAGGATGAGAGGGCTTTTGAATTGGTAAACGATGGTCCAATGAGTGGCTGGCGCGCCATGCGGGCGCGAAAAAAAGGCAAGGAGGCCCTGCTGTGCCATGTTTGATCGAAGGTTGATACAGCATTTTGACTGGATCCTTTTGCTCTTGCTGGTCCTATTGGCCGGTGTAAGCATCCTGAATCTCTACAGCGCCACATTCGCGGTGCGGGGAATGGGTGGGGCACAGGTTTTTGTAAAGCAGGTCTATTGGTTTGCGATCGGATTTGCCGTCTTTTTTCTGATGACCACATTCAATTACTACATCCTGGAAAGAATCGCCTATCCGGCGTACATTCTTTCCATTTTGCTCTTGATTCTTGTTCTGGTCAGCGGGAAAGTAACGTCGGGTTCCCAGCGGTGGTTGAGCCTTGGACCCGTCTCCCTTCAACCATCCGAAGTGGTCAAACTGGCGGTAATTCTTGTGCTCGCGAGGTTTTTCAGCAGTCATAGGGACGGGCACCAGGAATACAGGCTCAGGGACCTCTGGCAGCCCTGTATCCTGGTTGGGGTGCCTGCGGTTCTGATTCTCAAGGAACCGGATCTTGGGACCACTTTGCTCCTGGTGGCGGTGGCGTTCTCGGTGATCCTGTTCCAGACCGTTCATTGGAAATCGGTGCTGATAGCCATTGTATCCGCGGTCTCCATCGCTCCCTTTGTATGGTTGCATCTGAAGTCCTATCAGAAAGCCCGCATTTTGACTTTTCTCAGCCCGGAAAGGGATCCTCTGGGCGCCGGGTATCATATCAACCAGTCGAAGATCGCTATTGGATCCGGGCAGATTTTTGGGAAGGGCTTTCTGCAGGGGACTCAGACCCGGCTCCATTTCCTTCCCGAGCAGCATACGGATTTTGCCTTTTCGGTCCTTGCTGAGGAGTGGGGTTTCCTGGGCGCGGTTCTTCTCCTTCTCCTGTACTTGATCATCATTGTGTGGGGTCTTGGAATTGCAGGGAATTCCAAAGACAAGTTCGGAGCCGTTCTCGCGGTGGGAATCGTTTCTCTGGTGTTCTGGCAGGTGGCCATCAATGTGGCCATGGTTACGGGTCTGCTGCCCGTGGTGGGCATCCCTTTGCTGCTTTTCAGTTACGGGGGTTCGTCGCTGGTTTCGACGATGGCCGCGATGGGGCTTCTGATGAACATCAGCATGAGGCGGTTTATTTTTCAGTGAAATGCATTCCGCAGAATGCATGGGCATCTGCATCTGGCCACAGTAAGAGACGAGGCACAGCATTGCGCTCATGGTCCTGAAAAACGCTGAAGAGAGCGCCGCAGGAACAGATCAGGGGGATCTTCAGAGGAATAGGAACGGCTCAAGATGCTCCGGGTCTCAGAAAAGAGTTCTTCGATCCGGATGGAAAGCATCAGCGAAAGCTGCCGGCCCGTTCCTTGCTAAGGGCTCACTCAAAAATAACTTCCCATT
>CAYVUX010000174.1:0-3383 GCA_964455075.1 uncultured Desulfobacteraceae bacterium
GATTAAACTCTTCTAAAAGCAGGCAACCCGGTTTCCTTTGCAAGCGAAAGCCGCCTCAGTCACCCTTTCGGAGATTGTTCGCGGGCAGGCCTGCCCTTACAGGACGGTCGGAGCATCTTCTCTGCGGTGCGGTGTCCGGCCAAAATCGGAATGCCACGATTTTTCATCCCCCTTCAAAGACATAAGGATGCAAAAACCGGGTGAACCATTTCTATTTGGCAACCATTAGGTATCCATTTTCAGGAAGAACCAGAAAAAGCCGTTATTCCACGACCCAGATCGTGCAGTTGCGGGCGTGGCTCACGATTTTGCTCGAGATGCTGCCGAACAGGAACTCCTCGCTGCGCGAGAGTCCTTGTCTCCCGACCACGATGGTGCTGTACTCGGTTTCATCCCGTTCCGCCAGGATGCACTCCGCCATGGAAGGGCAGTAGCGGAGCGTCGAGCGGACGGACACGTCTCCCGGGGAAAACCCTTTGCTGATCAAAAGGTCCCGGTGCCCCTCCAACAGATTATCGATTTTCTTTCTATAGTGAGATAGCCACTCTTCTTTTTGCTCGGATGACGGGAAGTAGTCCTCTTCCGGTTCAGGGACTACGTGCAGCACAGTGACCTTGAAGCCCTCCACGCCTCCCAGAAGCTGCCCCACGTAGGAGACGGCCCTCCGGGCGTTTTCCGATGCGTCCACCGCGATCAGGATATTCTTGTTGAAGATTTTTTCGTCGGAAGCCATCATTTTACCTCCTCGAATGGCGGGAAACTCTTGCCGGGCGACCAAGCGCGGCGTGGAAATATTCTCGGAAGCTGTACCGTTATGAGATGCTGTTCCTGTACGCCCCCAGGTCATCCAGCATCTGCGTCGTGTTGTCATAAAAGCGCGGAGCGCCTCTGGAAAAGTGCATCAGCACACGGTTGAGGGATTCGGGTATGTGTGGGTAAACTTTCTTTAGATTCACAACCCGGTTATGGAAAACGAGGTTCAGATCCTCCTCCCGAAGGGTGCTGAGGCAAGGCGCTTCTTCCTTTTGCAGGTCCTGCAGGAGCACATCGCCTCGACCCACGACAAACAGCAGGATATTGCCCAGCCCAAAGAGGTCATAACCGTATATGTTTTCCCGGTGCCGATAATTGTAGTCGAAGTCGATCCAGCGATAGTCGCCGATTTTCTGTTCGATCAGAATGTGATCCCTTCGAATATCTCCGTGTTTTTCCCCATGTTCATGCAAAAAACGGACGGCCTCTATGCATTCCATGAAATGGTCCAGGATCT
This sequence comes from uncultured Desulfobacteraceae bacterium, assembly GCA_964455075.1. Classification (GTDB taxonomy): domain Bacteria; phylum Desulfobacterota; class DSM-4660; order Desulfatiglandales; family Desulfatiglandaceae; genus CAYVUX01. The sequence continues at coordinate 1,271 of CAYVUX010000174.1, forward strand.
CCGGCAGCCGGTTGTAAAAATAATTTTGATGCTCGTCTTCTATCTCCGCCAAATATTGATACAGCGTCTTTCCTTTGATGAAGTCCAGTACCCGAATGAGATTTCCCTTTTCATCCTGAATCGAATATCCTTGCATGAAATTTTTGTGGTCCCTGACCAGCTCGAGGATGCGGGCTTCCTTCTTTGGGCTTCGAAAGCACTCGAACTCAATGTCGCCGATACGGGACATGAATTTTTCGTAAAAAACCAGCTTTATAATTTTTCGACTGCCGTCCAGGAGATCAATGGCTTTCTTGACCCAGAATTTGACTGCATCCTCGAGCCCGAAACGCAATTCCTTGGCATTGTGGCGGATGAGGTAGAGACGCTCCTTGAGGACCACCACATCATCGTATTCCACGCCAAAAAAGTCGCTCGTATCCGTGTGGATCCGGAACCGTTTCGGCACCCGGTGAGCGGGCAGCCATTGAGAAGCCATCTGTCTGAGGTCTTCCTGCGTGTGAAACTCTGTCATAAGCATCCGATCTGTATGAAAATCCGCATCCGCTTAAGCCTGAATGATCAGTCTATTCAATCCTCTATATAGGGGAAAGCAATTTTGGGGTCAAGGTGCAGCAGCATCATTTATCTTAAGGAATATTTCACCAGACGAATGTCGTCGATCCACACGTCTCCTGTTCCATTGACAACAAGGTTGATTCTTACATTGTCAGGGTTTTCCCCCTTTTTCAGAAGAAATGGCGTCTCCTGCGAGGTCCACTCCTGGCTTCCCGATAGGGGCGACTGAAGCGCGCGAGAGAAAAACTCCCCTTTGCCGGGAAAGTGACACCACATCTCGAGATATACCTGTCCTTCGACGCCTTCCGTGCGAAGCTTGGCTTGATAGACCAGCCGTGAATTCTCCACATCAATATCTCCGGTTTCGTAGAGTCTCACGGTAGCAGGTGACGTGGTGGAAATGTGCAATGAGCCGTTTCCATCACTGGTTATTTCTTTGTCTATTTGAACATCAGACCTGGAAATAATGCCTTCCATGCTGTCGAGGGGATAATGCGCCACCTCAGCTGAAACGTCTTCCGACGGGGATTGCGAGCACGCGGGCAAGAGCCCAATGATTAAACATGCCAAGTAGAAAGCCCCCTTTTTGATGTCATGCATTTTGGCGTCCTCCTTTGTGGATGGTTTGAGATTCTTCGGCGACTTTTCCTTATATTCGCCTCGCTCCGGCAGGTCTTTGGCATATGTCGACCCATCAGAAGTACTGGCGGTGCGATGAAGAAAAGTATGGGTTCTAAAAATTTCATTTGTCTGCTCTCTGGAAGAAGATGCACCGTGTTTGTCAATTCTGCAGGATCTCCGACATGTTGCAAGCACGTGGGAACAAAAGCGCGTTAAAGGCCATCCGACAGCCTGCCAGGTTACCATATATGATATGGTGTCTTGAAAGCAATCAGCATATGATAGAAGCGGGAATGATGAAGAAGATCTCTTTCCCCAGCATTCTTAAACCGGGCGGCACGCAGCAGGCTGGTGCAATGCTTCCCGGTCCGACGCTCCGCGGGTGATGTGAAGATCCTTGTCACGGACCGATTTCAATTTGTGTTGACTGGGAAATGTGGGTTCAAGTATGGTGCCATACAATCGGTTTCCTTTTATGCCTTCCCGCTTGATGGCTTTGCGCAGCAGCTACTCGCTCTATGGATGCCGGTTTGCGTCGGGGCACGGCTTGGATTCTCAATTAGTAGGTGAATGCATTCCTGTTGCATGGCAGGGTTCTCAGCCAGGTTGGCGGCTGGGCGATAAGTGGAGATCGTGGGTATGAGGCTGGCCTATAAACTGGAGAATACGCCCCAGTGGAAAGACCTGAAATTTGAAGTCGAGATCCGCGACGGAGAAATCGTGTTCGATCTCGAGGGGCCCGCCTCGGATGCATACAGGCCGGTGCTCGAAATGTACTTCGGTTGGCTGAACAGAAGAGGCCCCATTGCAACCTACAAGGGCGCCAATGTGTATTCTCTTTATTTGCCTCCCATCCCCAGTGTTGCGCACTCTCGGATGGTTGAGGGATTCCTGCATACCTTTTTGCTGAGAGAACCTACGCCCCAGGCGGTAA
>CAYVUX010000174.1:3393-5538 GCA_964455075.1 uncultured Desulfobacteraceae bacterium
TAACGATCGGCATCACCAACCGCTGTCAGTGCAAGTGTGTCCACTGCAGCGCCGGCGCCCGCGGCACGAAGCGGGCTACACTTTCCGGGCAGGAAATTGAAAGAATTGCGGCCGAGAGCATCTCTTTGGGGGTGAACAATGTCACCTTTACCGGAGGAGAGCCGTTGTTGCGCAATGACTTGGAGGCCTTAATATCGAGCATTGATATGGACAAAGCCGTTGTCCAGGTGTTCACCAACGGGCTGAGGCTTGACTCACAGAGGGCGGCGTCCCTCAAAGCTCATGATGTCTATGGAGTGCAGATCAGCCTGGACTCTCCCAACAGGGCTGAGCACGATCGGTTGCGTGGAGTGGAGGGGGCTTTCCGGGCGGTGGAAAGGGGCGTAAAGTCCGCCCTTGAAGCCGGATTGCTGGTGGGAATCTCGACTTATGCCACAAGAGAATCGGTTTTACATAAAAGCCTTTCAGGCATCGCAGGCTTGGCCGCTGCGTGGGGAGCTCATGAGGTAAGCGTTTTTGATGTGATACCGACCGGAAAATGGCTTCGAAGGGACGACCTCATCCTTGATGAGGAAAGCCGCAGGGACTTGATGAAGGAAGCCAAGCGGCTGAACAAGAAATACCAAGGCCGAACGCGCGTGGTCACGCAATCCTGGACAAACAGCGGCGTTGGGTTTGCTAAGTCTTTCGGTTGCCTTGCCGGAAATTATCAGTTTCATGTTACGCCATACGGTGATTTTACCCCGTGCGACTTCACCCCTTTGTCTTTTGGCAATGCCCGAACCGCGCCGATAGGGCAACTCTGGAAAACGGTTGCCAAACACCCCGCCTACTGCAGGCACGCAGACAAATGCCGGATGCAGTCGATGTCTTTCAGGAAACAGTACATCCACAGGATTCCCGAGGGTGCGACGCTCCCAATCTGCATAAATGACCTGGTTCCGGAAGAAGATGATGAGATGCGGCCGGCCCAAAGCGCCGTCTCTTCTCTTGAAGCGTAGAATTCCACTGCCAAACACTGTCTCTGTCCGAGCGCTTTGAACCGGGAGCTTCAAGGATTTGCCTCGGGTATTTTTTTCTTGCATTTCCTTATGTTATTGTTTATAAAATCGGTATTTTCTCATTGTATATCGCAAATGAACGGCAAGAGAGACAGTGCGTACACCAACGTCCGCGGAGGGTTTCAAGCCGCAAGCGCCCCCGGGACCTCCCGATTGATTTCAATCCGAGCGCACAAGAGCCCCGTGGCTGGTGAGCCGCCTGCGACCCGAAAAGGGCCCTGAGTGGCGGGAAAGTGGGCATCGGATTTCGACAAAACCGGGTTTTGTGCAAAAGGCCCTTTTCGCGAAGAACGGGGCTGTTTTTCCAAAAAGATCAGAGTGGTGCACAATAAAGGTGAGGCATCTGAGTATTTTCCGCATCTACTCCAGATGCCTTATTTTCGTAGAGAAGGGTGAGAGTTGTGAAGACATTTTCCGTTCATATGACCGACCGGCAAGGGCAGGGGATTGAGGTGGGATCGATTCCTGCGGGGGAAGCCCTGAAACGCCTTGGAGCAAAGAGGGCCGAACAGGCGGTCGCCGTCAAGGTGAACGGGGAGATGCGCGACCTATCGAGCCCCATCGAGGCCGGGGGGGAACTGGAGCCCGTGTACCTGGATTCCAAGGAGGGCCTGGAAATTCTCCGGCACAGCACGGCCCACGTGATGGCGGAAGCCGCGAGGGAGCTTTTCCCGGGGGTCAAGGTTACCATCGGACCGGCCATTGAAGACGGATTCTATTACGATTTTGACTATGAACGCCCGTTTCGGGATGAGGATTTGCCGGCCATTGAAGAAAAGATGAAAGAGATCGTTCGGGCCGACAAGCCGTTCACACGGCAGGAGGTATCCGGTGAGGATGCCCTGGATTTTTTCAAGCAGCAGGGCGAAGACTACAAGGTGGAACTGATCGAAGATATGGGTGCGGACCGGGTGTCCCTATACAGCCAGGGCCGGTTCACGGATCTTTGCAGAGGCCCTCATCTTCCCTCTACGGGCCTGATCAAGGCGTTTCGCCTGGTGAAAACCGCGGGAGCATATTGGCGGGGCGACGAGACCCGGCCCATGCTGAGCCGCGTTTACGGTGTGGCGTTCGCCACGGAGAA
>CAYVUX010000174.1:5548-7052 GCA_964455075.1 uncultured Desulfobacteraceae bacterium
GACCTCCGGAGCCATCTCCGAAGGCTGGAGGAAGCCCGAAAGAGAAATCATGTGAAGCTCGGGCAGGAGCTTGAGCTTTTCAGCACGCACGAAGAGATCGGGGCCGGGTTGATTGTGTGGCACCCCAAGGGGGCGCTTCTTCGTCACATTCTGGAGGAATTCGAGATCCGGGAGCATTTAAAACGAGGCTATGAGCTTGTCCGGGGGCCGCAACTCCTCAAGACGGAACTCTGGAAAAAATCCGGCCATTTCGAGAACTACCGTGAAAACATGTACTTCACCGCGATTGATGAGATATCTTACGGCATCAAACCTATGAATTGCCTTGCCCACATGCTCATCTACCGTTCCCGCATAAGGAGCTACAGGGACCTGCCCAAGCGGTACTTCGAGTTGGGGATGGTGCACCGGCACGAACGCTCAGGCGTCCTTCACGGGCTGCTCAGGGTGAGGGAATTCACCCAGGACGATGCGCACATCCTGTGTACCCCGGAACAGTTGAACGGAGAGATTAAAGGGGTGCTGGATTTTGTAAAGACGGTGATGGGCATTTTTGATTTCGACTATGAGCTTGAAATCAGCACGCGACCCGAAAAATCCATTGGGTCGGACGAGGATTGGGAGCTCGCCACGGACGCCTTGAAAACGGCGGTGGCAGAGGACGGACTGCCGTACGAAATCAACGAGGGGGACGGGGCGTTTTACGGGCCGAAGATTGATGTCAAGCTGAAAGACGCTCTGGGCCGCAAGTGGCAATGCGCCACGATCCAGTGCGATTTTACCCTTCCGGAGCGTTTTGACTTGGTATATATTGATCAGCACGGAGAAAGGCGACGCCCTGTGATGATCCACCGGGTGATCCTGGGAGCCATTGAACGATTCGTCGGGGTTTTGATCGAACACTATGCCGGCGCTTTCCCCACGTGGCTGGCCCCTGTTCAGGCGACCGTTTTAACCGTGACGGATCGAAACATTGATTTCGGCGAGGAGGTTGTGCGGAGTCTGAGCGAAGCCGGGTTGCGCGTGGAGTCCGATTTCCGAAATGAGAAACTGGGTCTGAAAGTCAGGGAGGCTCAGCTCAAAAAGATCCCCTATATGCTCATCGTGGGCGATAGGGAGTGCGAACAAGGGGGGGTGACCCCCAGGTTGAGGTCCGGTCGGAACTTGCCGTTTATGAGCGTGGAGGCATTTGTCGACCGAGTGAGGGAGGAATGCAGCTAAAGGAGGTAGTGCCATAGCTAAGAAGTTTCAGGATGTCAACGTCAATGAGCGGATCAGGGCCGATATGGTCCGGCTTATTTCTTCCGATGGGACGCAGTTGGGAATTATTCCCATCCGGGAGGCCCTGAGGATTTCAAAAGAAGAAGGTCTTGACCTCGTGGAGGTAGCTCCCAATTCCGATCCTCCCGTGTGCCGCATCATGGACTACGGCAAGTTCAAGTATCAGGCGAGCAAGAGGGTCCAGGAAGCTCGAAAGAAGACCAAGGCCTTCCAGCTTAAAGAA
>CAYVUX010000175.1:0-7047 GCA_964455075.1 uncultured Desulfobacteraceae bacterium
GAAAGAGGGTATGACCACAACGGCTGGCCTTATGCCCCATGCGGCATCCTCGCAAGGCCCAACGGTTTCGATTTCTCCTCCAACCGGGCAACCTTCACCTGCCGAAGGCAGTGTGTGGAATCACGCGATCCCAAGCTCCTGAACTTCTCTAAAGACTGCCCCCACTGGATCAACTACCACGGCTTCACCAAGCATATGTCTGTCAGGCAATTCCCCAGGCTCATTACCGAGGTTATCCGGGGAACGGACCGTCATCAGAAGCTCAAGTGCCTTCGGTCTGCCTCCGAGAGGACCAACGCTTCGGCCAAGGACGACTTCTCCATCCTTGCACACCCCAAAGTCCGCGGCCTTCCTCGTGCCGGCGTCCTCGCCCAGATAGCCGTGATCGTCGTCCTGCTCAAAAGAGTCGCCTCTTTCATCGTCAATGTCACATACAGCCTCAGAAAACCACAAACCAAGGACCGGTCTCCTCCCAGGCCGTATATCCCGGGGCCAAAGGTCCCGCCCTTTCTCAGAAATCTCATTCAGCGTGAGTAAACGCGACCTCATACTCTCATCTCGCTCGCCCCCGTTCGCGGAACGCTTACGAGGCCGCGATGCGGAGGTATTGTCTTCTGCAGTCCGCCAGTACCTCTCGTTTTCCAACCTTACCCCTTCGCTACCTTCTAGAACGCATCTATCGCGCTCACCGGTCATCGCATCTTAAGGAAGCACCAGCCTACGGCCCTGATCGGGGGGCCGAAATCCGGCCTGTTAAATTGGCTCGGATTTCGCAAGGTTAAGAAAAACAAGGAGCTACGCGTCCCGTCCGCAGGATGGGACCCAGGAACTTCGCCGTTTGACGCCGAGATTGCGGAAAAGGCCGTTTATGGATGCAAACGACCTAATACCACATCCTTCATAAAGTATTTTCGGCTCATGTCAAACCTTCTTCGTCAAATACATCTCTGAGGTTGCGTCGAAACTCCCTGTCAATTTCCTGCCCGCTCTTTACCACCTCGATCGAATGCGGGTACTCCGTATCCATATTTCTACATCGAGTATTCTTTGCGCAATCCGAGGAATCCTCCATGAGGCTACCAAATAGCTGCCGATATCGCTCTCCCTGCACCTCCAGCGCAAATTCTTCCTGTGCAGACCTCATGGCGTTTCGCCCCATTGCGCGGGCCAAGTCTTGACGCGATATGATTTCCAGAATCGCTCTCGCCATCATATTGGCATTGCCTTTAGGCACGATGTAGCCGTTTTCCTCGTTCTTAACGACCTCCGGAATCCCACCCACATCGAAAGCAATAACAGGAGTTCCACACGCCATGGCCTCCAGCATCGTGTTGGGCAAATTATCTTCCAGTGAGGGGAGAACATAAACATCCGACGCACCAAAAATGGTCGCCAGAAACTCATCGGAATCAACTCTGCCATAAGAAAACAGAGGCACCGGCACTCGAGGAGCATCCCGCGCCGTTAACCCTACTGTAAGAAACCGGATGGTGCCCTTATCTATGCATTCCTTGAACCTCGGATCCTGAAGACAACACTCTATCGCCTCAACGAATTCGGAAAAACCTTTTCTCTTGACGACATGGTGCAAGGCGTTATACAGGACAACAAAGTTTGCTGCATCGAGCCCTAAAGCGCCTTTGGCTTCTGCCTTGGAAACCGGTCTAAACACATCCGTTTCCACGGAATTCAAAACGGCATCCACTTTAAAATGACCCAAAACCCTGCTGTCCTTCGCACAACGTGCCATCCACCGGCTCGGCGCCACAACGGTGAGATTTTTTACCCAGTGCTTCAATTTGTTCCCTAAAACATGAAACGGAATCTGATAACGGTTGTCCCTGAGCTGCGGGCAATCCAGACATTCATTTTCATATCCCCGACAACCGGCCGAGTAGTGACATCCGCCGGTGAAGGCGTTTTGATCGTGCAGCGTCCACACCACCGGCTTTTCCATATTCAACAGCCTTGATATCGTTTCAACAGACTGAAACCCGCGGACATTGTGGAGGTTGATCACATCGAATTGCTCCATGACGCCACATCTTGACAGATCGAACCCAGGGTAGGGGAAAGTGAACGCAGAATTGCTCAGAGAGCTGCGATTGTTCTTTATGTAATTGTTTTGGATGCGGGCAAATGCCTGTTCCACTTGCTGCATTTCTTCTTTGGGCAAACTTATAGGGATGACGTTCGGATCCATCGTCTCTTTCCTCTTCACAATCATCCTGGCATCAACCCCTCTCATTCTTAACCCTTTGAACAAGCGGTAGACCGCCCTGGATGCACCGCCAAAAGCATCGCTTATATTTACAATGGCTACCCTCATATTTCACCGCAACCAATCTGAAAAATCGAGGCCGGTTAGTTCAGAAAGTCTGCTTACATCATTCCGATATCGTTCTTTCAAAAAGCACACCGTGTCCTCTGAAGGCATACTGCTTTCCAAATCGGTCCCACAACCAAATTCAAGCAGCTTGTCTCTATGTTCTATGGAGCTTTTATTCACTTCCAATTTTTTTCGATAAAGTTCATCGGCTATTTGAGTAACCAAATTCATAATCCATTTTTGCTCGGATTTGGTGACTGCAAATACCGCTTTGAGGGCCTCAATGTGAAACAGCGCTTGGCCGGAAAGCCAACTGAGGTAATCATTATATGGGCTTTGCTTACTTTCTTCCCGGAAGGAAAGCTCAGACATTAGGGTGCGAGTCAGCTTACGCAAGATGAACTGCCCTGCTGCGGAGTTGACACCAACCGATTGGTTAAGAGGTGGCATAGGCTCAACCTTATAAAGGATTTCGAGGAATCCGCACAATTTTTTCAGCTCACGGCGCGGATCACTCACAACATCTTCCAACCGCAAAATCAGAACTCTGTCGTGGAAGAGATCTTGATAGCGTTTGACCTGTTCCCAATAAAGCCCGGATCCGAAGTACAGGTAATTGTGAAAATACTCCGGCTCATAATAGTTGGGAATATCTATTTGGCTCCTGTAATGCTCAAGCCGGAGAGCACTCTCAAAAGAGGCTGCGTACTCGTATCCCTTCTGCACCATCCACCGATACAGAGAATGGGCGCGAATAATCGGACTTCGCAAAATAATGATGATCCTGGCCTCCGGGCTATATCTCGCGATTCTGCGGGCGCTTTTTGGGTCTGTCAAATATGCCGTTGAGGCTTCGCCGACCCATTTGTGATCATCATTAGCCTCTTTGAACAGCCTCTCATACACATCAAGCCTGCCGAACCGGCTCCTTTTCTGTTCTGAAAAATGAGCGGGCTCCTTATCCATAAGATTTTCAGGTGTATAGACTTCAGGGTGCGATTTCAGGTAGTTCCATAACAGGGTTGTACCGGATCTCGCCGCACCCACAATGAAAAGGTTCGGTTTCTTCATATGCGATCTTCACTGATAAAGCAAATGGAGCACGGGAGACTGCTTCATTGCCGAGGCTATATAATGATAAAGATCCTGCTTCTTTGCCAGCTCCTTCCTTCCTACGCCGATCTCTCCTTTTCGAATATGCTTGAAATCAGGATTTCCGTATTTCCTTCCCCTTTTCTTTTCTATGGTCTGCATGGAAAGAAACGAGGACTTCTTGACTGCATCAGAAAGGAGATCATCGGATACCGGAAAACCCATAAAATCGAATAACTTATTCAGTTCACCCAACGGTTCGCACTTGAATCCTTCGTATTTCAATATGACCAGATGTTCGCAGTTTCTAACATATGAATTGGTATGCCTCACCACGGCTCTGATTCCATACCTCCCATGTTCGATCATTTCCTTAAGTCCGATGGAAATCTTTTTGTTATTGGTAATAAAATCATGGTAAGAGTAAAGGAGGTCGTACGGATCCCTCAAGAGCAAAACGCAATCCCGGAACAGAGTTCGATAATGCTTATGTGTCTTGAGCACCGTCGGAAATTCGACAAAAAAAGGGGCCTGCCCCGAACCAAACTCGGGGACAATATCGTGGATATTAAAAAAATCGATTTCGTCAAAAGCCTTTCGAAGGGTATTATAGACGTTGGCTATCAAAAATCTTACCCAGGTGCTCCCCGCTCGGGGGAAAGAAGCCAAATAGATAGTCAACGGATTTATTGCTCGCGACATACTCTTGGTAACCGGTTATTGTTCCCTTCGGGCACTATCGCCGGCATCAGATGTCCCTTAGGGCTTTCCATGCGGAAACAGACAGCCGTCACTGCAAACGAATCGGCAGAGAATGTCCGGAAGGGAATCAATGCCGCGATCCGCCGGGATGCACCCCATCCCGGGAACTGACGCAAAGCAGCCGGCGACCGGGTGCTCACCGGGGTTGGGGGAGCGCCTTTCGGACCCTCGATCAGGTCGTACGAATCCGAAAAGGGTCTCCTGCTCGGAAACTGTGCGGCATAGCCGGACTACCGACCGAATTTCCCGCAACGCAAATCACTGCCTCTGTCTCTCAATCACCTGCCACAGGTCATCCTTGGACGCCTTCTTCTTCAGTTTTTCAAGAGCCGGAGCCAAAGGTTCAAAGGACATGATGGGGACCTTATAACCAAACCTTCGTATTTCCCGGGCGTACTGGCCGGCGTTGGCTCCAACATCCGGAATCAGATCAATCTCGTAGTGGTTTAGAAGCACCTCCCTTATGAATGAGAGCCTCTCTGAAGGGCAAATTTATCCCTTCTTCCATAGCGCGCTTCCCTCTGGAAATCTCCAGACAATGTCAGCAGTACGTCCTGCAAAATATGACAAAGAAATTGTTCCAGGGCAACAAGGTTTTTTGAAATTCGTCGGCAGCAATCCCCCACAAAATTGTTGACAGTTTCAAATCTATGAAGTTAAGAACAGTAACCTGCCTTCTGTTTCGAGATAGCAATCCCGGAGAGGTACAAATATAATGATTATTCAGAGGGTTAGGATACTGGACTTCAACTTTTGAGACAATCGGATCACTGCCCAATTGGAGGCTGATCAACAGCACCACATGAAGGCTGCGGCGGACGGACGTTTTCCAACACCCAGCCGGACCTGAGGGAGGAAAAATTTGTTTCTTGGAACAAGATCACAAGGAAAGACCCAAAGGAACCGTACATGGAGAATACACCCGCACCTATAGGGGCTTTGGACAAACACAAATTCCTGTTCATAGCCGGTCTGCATAAGACGGGCACCAGCTTGATATTCCGCATTCTGAGGGACCATCCTCAGGTGAGCGGCTTTGCAAATACGGGTTTCCCCCAAGACGAAGGCCAATTTCTGCAATCGGTGTTTCCCACCGCTATCACCTATGGTGGACCGGGTATATTCGGTTTTAATTCGGCAATGCACCTCACAGAGGACTCAGCGTGCACAACCGATGCAAATAGGCAAAAGCTGTTTTGCGAATGGTCGAGATATTGGGACATCTCAAAGCCGGTGCTGCTGGAGAAGTCGCCCCCTAATTTGCTAAAAACGAGATTTTTGCAGGCGGTTTTTCCCAATTCCTATTTCGTGGTAGTCATTCGGCACCCTGCAGTGGTGAGTCTGGCTACACAAAAGTGGATTCAGATTCAGCCCAGGATACTGCTGCGCCATTGGCTACAGTGCTACAGTGTTTTCTCCCATGACAAGAAGTTCCTGCGAAACTGTCTGATCATAAGGTATGAGCATTTTGTCCGACACGCGAACAAGCATCTGAGTCAAATCTACAGATTTGTAGAGATTGAAAATTATGCACATTTGTATACCATTCAAAAAGATGTTGATATGCATTATTTCGAGAAGTGGGAGGAAATAATGACGGAATGGAAAAATTCCAGCAACAAATTCATGAAAATGGAGCTGGAAACTATTGAAAAAGAATTAAATAAATTTGATTACAGTTTATTCAGCTTAACATGTTAACCATGCAGGATAATAAGTTCAGGATGATCCATCATGTGGATCAGCAGACAATCGATGAGATGTATCATGCCTATTCGCCTGTATTCATTCTGTCTACCGGTCGGGCAGGCTCCAAATTCATGGCGAAACTGCTAGCTCTTTCCCCCCGTATCACTTCCTTTCACGAGCCCCGGCCGACCCTGCAATACTTTTCCAATCATGCCTTTCATAACCAGACGGAGAAAAGTGCCCTGTCCAAAATGATCGATGCGGCCCGAATGGAATCCATACTCGACGTATTTATCAAAGACAAGATTTATGCAGAGTCCAATCAATGCCTCACTTTTTTTGCCCCCGTAATCGCCGGACTGTTCAGGAATTCCAGATTCGTTCACGTATGGCGCCATCCGGGAGATTTTGTCAGAAGCGCCATCTGCAAAGGCTGGCACAAGAACGATTCCATCTGGGAATCAGGCCGAGTTCAGATGCCCGACCAAAACCAGTGGGCCCAACTGGACCATATCGAGAAACTCAGCTGGGTATGGGCGACGACAAATGCTTTCCTAGAGGACTTTAAGAGCCGCATCTCCCCCGGGAGATCCCTGACACTGAAGTTAGAGGATTTATTGGAACGCCGGGAGGAAATTGACAGGCTCATGGCATTTGCCGGAGGGGAGAAGTTGCCGGAAAAAGAGGTCGAAGCGTTGAGAGCAAGAAGAATCAATGAACTCGTGATCCATCCGAATGAACCCCCCAACATGCACAAAATACCCAGCTTCCCGGCCTATTCGGATTGGACCGGCGAGATGAAAAAGAAACTTCACGGATTCTGCGGTCCGCTGGCGAAGTCCTTCGGCTACAACCTTTTTTAAACCGCATCCGCTTGCCGAGAGGGCCTGTCGGCCATGAATCCGCGGATGGGCCCTCTCCATCCTGCCGGCCGCGTCAGGCAGGGTCTGAAATCGGAAGGCGGACCGGCCTAAAATCAGGTTCTTCCGGAAAATGGATACCTGGCGGCTGCCAAAGGATTCATCCTGTTCTTACGTCCTGATCTTTGAAAAGGAGTGAAAAATCTTGGCATTCTGATTTTGGTCTGAGGGTTGACTGGTCATTGCGGCGGAACAGGCTGTGTCGCAATTCGTCATCCCGGACAAGCCCCGTGAAACGGGGCGCGATCCGGGATC
>CAYVUX010000176.1:0-7004 GCA_964455075.1 uncultured Desulfobacteraceae bacterium
CCCGTTTACACCCCGGAAGACCTTGACCGGGTCGGGTTCGACTATCCTTCGGACCTGGGGCAGCCCGGGGAATTCCCGTTCACCCGGAGCCTGCATCCCCAGGGCTACCGAAGCAGGAACTGGACGACGCGCCAATATACCGGCTTCGGGACCCCCGCGGAAACCAATGAACGATTCAAGCTCATGATTTCCCACGGGCAAACCGGGCTCAACGTGGCCTTTGACCTTCCCACTCAGATGGGCTACGACTCCGACGACCCCATGGCGGAAGGCGAGGTGGGCCGGGTTGGGATGGCCGTGGACTCCCTCAGGGACTTCGAGATCGCGTTCAAGGATATCCTGTTGAACCGCATCGGCGCCGGGCTGACCATCAATGCGGTCGCCAGCGTGATGCTCGCCATGTACCAGGCCATGGCGGAAAAAGCCGGCTACAACAGGACGGAGATATCCGCCACCCCCCAGAACGACATCCTCAAGGAAATGGTGGGCCGGGGGGCCTGGATCTATCCCGTGGAACCGGCCGTACGGTTGATCGGAGACACCATTGAGTATGCCATGAAAGAACTCCCGCAGTGCAACCCGGTATCGGTATGCGGCTACCACATTCGGGAGTCGGGATGCACTCCGGCGCAGGAGATTGCGTATGCGTTCATGATTGCATTCGCCTACATAGACAATGTGGTTGCCCGCGGGTACAAGGCCGAGGAATTCGTGGGGAGGTTCTCCTTCAACCTCAATGTCTACGGAAACCAGTGGGAGACGGTCTGTAAGTTCCGGGCCGCCAGGAAGCTGTGGGCCAAACTCCTGCAGGAACGCTATGATGTCCGGAACAAAAAGGCATTGTTTTTGAGGGGGATCTTCGGGGGCGGCGGGTCCGGCATGACCAAGCAGCAACCGGAGAACAACATCGTCCGCGGAGCGTATTACGCCCTCGCCGCGGCCCTCTCAGGAGCGCAGACCACGGCTCTTTGCTCCTTTGACGAGGCCTACACCATCCCCACGGAAAGGGCGGCCCTGTTGTCTCTGAGGACGTTTCAGATCTTGATGGATGAAATCGGCCTGCGAGACACGGTGGATCCCCTGGGAGGCTCCTATTTCATTGAAACCCTCACCAAGGAGATGGAAGAGAAGATCCTGGAAGAAATGGAACAAATCGAGAAGATCGGCGGCATGGTAGAGGCCGTGTCAACCGGTTATGTTCAGAAAGAGGTGGCCCGTCAGGCCTACGAATACGAAAAGAAATTGCAGGAGGGCGTCATCACCAAGGTGGGCGTCAACAGGTACACGGAAGGCGCGGACATGGAAGTGGAACTCCATGAGTACGACGAGGCCTGGGCGCGGCAGCAGATCGAACGGCTCAAGGATTTGAAGGCCGGGAGGGACAACGCGGCCGTGAAGGACTCGCTGAAGGCTCTCGAAAAGGCGGCGGGAGGCGATGAAAACGTCATGCCGCACCTGGTGGAAGCCTGCAAGGCCTATGCGACCGTCGGAGAAATGGCCGATGTCTTCAGGGATGTGTTCGGTGAACACGTGGAACCCGGGATTTTCTAACCGCGCGGCCACGCCGTGCAATGAGGCGGAACAAACTTGAGAAAGGGGGTGGAAGACCGAGGCTTGGGAAAAGGGATTAATGAGCTGTTCACCAGACAAGGAGGTGTTTGAGATGAGGAGAATCTTCGGGCTAACAATGATTGCTGTCTTCCTGACCACACTATGTGTGGTTGCGTGGAGCACTGCCCCGGCAACGGCAGGGCCCATTGAGCTCAACTACGCGAACTTTCCACCGGCTCCCACTTTTCCCTGTATCCAGATGGAACGGTGGAAAAAAGAGGTCGAAAAACGTACAAACGGCAAGGTGTCCATCAAGACGTTCCCCGGCGGGACCCTGCTGGGCGCCAAGGATATGATGGACGGCGTCATCGCCGGCCAGGCCGATATCGGGAACCTCTGCATGGCTTATCAGCCCGGCCGCTTCACGATCACCAACGCTACCAGCCTTCCGCTCGGGATTCCGAACTCCAAGGTGGGAAGCCTCGTGCTCTGGGACATCTACAAAAAGTACCAGCCGGAGGCCTTTTCCAAGGTCAAGGTGCTGACCATGTTTACGACCGCTCCGTCGAATATCATGAGCAAGGTCCCCATCAGAAATCTTGACGACATCAAAGGCGTTCCCCTGCGGGCTTCCGGCGGAGCCGCCCAGATTCTGAAGGCCTGGGAAGCCAACCCGGTGGGGATGCCCATGCCCGAAACCCCCGAGGCGCTCCAGAAGGGCGTGGTCAAAGGCCTTTTCTCTTCCCTCGAGGTCATGATGGACTTCAAATTCGCGGAACTCTGCGGATACGTGACCCTGACCGACGCAGCGGTTTACCCTTTTGCCGTAGTCATGAACATGGACAAGTGGAATTCCCTCCCCGACGACGTAAAAGCCGTCTTCGAAGAGCTGGAAACCCAGCAGTCCGCATGGACGGGCACCTACATGGACAACCATGTGGATGAATCGATCGCCTGGTCCAAGAAAAATCACAACCTGGAGGTCATCGAACTCTCGGACGAGGAAAAGGCCAGGTGGGACGCCCTGCTTGATCCCATCACCGCCGAATGGATAAAAGAAGCCAAGCAAAACGGCGTTCCCGCCGAAGAGTTGGTGAGAGACATCAAGGCCTTCTCAGACATGTACGCGGGCAAATAGACGCAAACGAAAAGACCGTGGAAGCACGGAACCCGGGCGCGGTTCCGGATGCACGAGCACGCGCCCGGGTCCGGAACCGCAGACCGGTCATCATCGCCACAACCTTTTGGCGGAACAAACCGTCCATGGGGCGCTTGATATGCATTCTTTGGAAAGATTGATCCATTACCTGAACCACGTGCTGATCTGGATTGCCGGGATCTTCCTTGCGGCCATGATCATTCTCACCTGCGCCAACATCTTCATGCGTCTTGTCTGGGTACCCGTGTCCGGGACTTTTGAGCTCATGGGATACTTCGGCGCTGTCCTCACGGCATTCGCCATGGGCTATACACAAGTCAGGAAGGGGCATATATCCGTGGACATCCTGGTTCTTGGGTTTTCAAAAAGGACGCAGAAATCTCTCAATGCCATCAATTCCCTTCTCTGCATGGTCTTTTTCGCCCTGGTTTCCTGGCAGATCGCCAGATACGCAACGACCCTGATGAGGACGGGGGAGGTGACCGAGACGCTCCGCATTGCCTACTACCCCTTCACTTACGGGGTCGCGCTGGGCTGCGCCGCCCTGTCTCTGGTGTTCCTGGGCGAGTTTTTGAAAAGCCTCTCGACCCTCGCCGGAGGACATGACGGCGGAAAGGAGGAGCGGAAGTGAGCTTGACTCTGGTTGGCATCATCGGGATTCTCCTCCTCCTGGCCGCCCTGTTCCTGCTGGGCATGCCGGTGGGCTTCGCCATGGGAATCGTGGGCTTCTGCGGCTTCTGGTACGTCATTTCGTTCAAGGCGGCCATCACGATGGTCGGCGCCGATGTCTGGGGCACGTTTTCCAAATACGGCCTGACCGTGGTTCCTCTATTTATCTTCCTGGGCTACCTGGCGTTCAATTCGGGCATTGCGGAAAGGCTCTATGACGCCGCATACCGGTGGTTCGGCCACTGGAAAGGCGGCCTTGCCGTTGCCACCATCGGGGCCGACGAGCTCTTTGCGGCCATCTGCGGGTCCAACACCGCCACGGCGGCGACCATGGGCGCCGTAGCCCTTCCGCAAATGAAAAAATACAACTACGACACGATTCTCAGCAGCGGAACCGTGGTCACGGGGGGAACGCTGGGAACCGTCATGCCCCCCAGCGTGGTGCTGATCATTATCGGGCTCCAAACAAAACAGTCCATCATCAAGCTCTTTTTGGCGGGGATTCTTCCCGCCATTCTCCTGGGCTTCCTTTTCGTTGTCACCATCTTTGTTATCTGCTGGATCAAACCCGGCGTGGGGCCGGCGGGGCCCAAGTCCACATGGAGAGAAAGGCTCAGGTCCCTCACCGGGGTCATCGAAGCGGTGCTCATTTTCGTGCTGGTGATCGGAGGGCTGTACCTGGGGTTTTTCACCCCCACCGAGGCCGGTGCTGTGGGCGTCTTCTTCACCCTGCTCGTGACCCTCCCCAACAGGAGACTCACCTGGAAGGGGCTGATCAATTCCATGAAGGACACCCTCAAGATCTCGGCCATGGTGTTCTTCCTGGTGACAGGCGCCATCATTTTCGGCCGGTTTCTGGCCGTGACAAGGCTCCCCTTCGCCGTGGCGGAAATTGCATCCGGGCTCCCGGTATCTCCGTACGTGATTCTCGCCGTGGTTCTGCTTATCTATATGATCGGGGGCTGTTTCATGGATTCCCTGGGATTCCTGGTCCTCACCATACCGATCTTCTTCCCGCTTCACGAGGCCCTGGGATTCGATCCGATCTGGTATGCCATCATTCTCACCATGGTCACCACCATGGGCGCACTCACCCCGCCTGTGGGGGTCAACATCTACGTGGTGAAGGCCCTGGCTCCGGAAATCGACCTGGCAACCATTTTCAAAAGTGTGAGCTTCTTCTTGGTGGCATGTATCGTGTGCATCATCCTGCTGATCATTTTTCCACAAATCGTACTGATCATCCCGGAAATGATGCGGTAGCTTTGTCGGCCGCGGGCCGAATGAGCGACGGGAGCTGCTGGAACGTAACCGGAAGTGCCAATCGCACACAAAAAAAGAGGCGAAAGATACCATGAAGACCTTTATGCCGGAAGTGAAGACGCGGGAGGAACTGGAAAACCTTCAGATCGAGGGTCTTAAGTGGACTGTGGATCACGCCTACTCGGGGTCGGCGTTTTACAGGGCCAGGATGGAAGACTACGGCGTAAAGCCCGAAGATATCCGGTCGTTGGATGACCTGAGGAAGCTGCCTTTCACCACCGCGGACGACCTCAAGGAAGGCTACCCGTTCCCGCTTCTCTCCGTCCCTTTTGAGAACGTGGTGCGCATCCACGCATCCTCCGGGACCACTGGAAAACGCAAGGTCCTCTGTTACACCCGAAAGGATGTGGAGGACTGGACCCGTTTCTTCGCGCGGTGCTACGAAATGGCGGACCTCACGCGTGAGGACCGCGTCCAGATAGCGGTTGGATACGGTGTCTGGACCGCGGGGATCAGCTTCCAAATGGGCTGCGAGGCATTCGGGGCCATGGCCATTCCGGCGGGCCCCGGCAACCTGGACATGCAATGCCAGTTCCTCGTGGATTTCCAGAGCACCGTGATGTGCTGCACCGCCTCCATGGGCCTGCTCCTGGCCGAAGAGGTGAACCGGCGAGGCCTGCAGGAGAAGATCAGTCTGAAAAAAATGATCTTTGGTTCCGAGCGCTCAAGCGAGGCCATGCGTCAGAGGATTCAAGAACTCCTGAGCCTCGAACACATGTTCGACATCCCCGGAATGACCGAGCTCTACGGCCCGGGCACGGGTCTCGACTGCGTCCATCATACAGGGATCCACTATTGGGCGGATTATTATATCCTGGAAATACTGGATCCGGACACCCTGAAGCCGGTTCCCGAGGGGGAGATCGGCGAGATGGTCGTGACCACGCTCAAAAAAGAGGCCGCCCCGCTCATCCGGTATCGCACCCGGGATCTCACCCGTCTCGTGGCGGGAGATTGCCCGTGCGGATCCGTCCTTCCCCGCCACGACCGCCTTCTGGGCCGTTCCGACGACATGTTCATCTTCCGGGCCGTAAATATCTACCCGGGGCAGATCGACCACGTGCTTTCCGGGATCCGGGGGATCGGCAGCGAATTCCAGATCATCCTGGACAGAAAACCGGACGGAAAAGACTACATGACCCTCAAGGTGGAGCGGGAAGAGGGCGCGGAACCCGGCGCGGATAAGGAGTTGCGACAGGCCATTGCGTCCGAGATCAAGAAACAAATCATGGTGAGCGGGGACATCCAAATCATGGCCTACGGCTCGCTCCCCCGATCGGAGAGAAAAAGCAAGCGGGTTTTCGACAACCGGGAGGACGAGTAGAAGCCCGCTGCCCAAACAGAGCAGGATGCATCCATCGGCCGGGTTCGAAAATGACGCATCCTGGAAGAGGATCTTATGAAGAGATTCGACTATTGTCGCCCGACCGACCTGAAAGAGGCCTTTTCTTTAATGGAAAAGTCGGAGGGCCGTGCAAAATACATCGCGGGCGGGACCGACCTCCTCATTCGCATCAAGCACCGTACTGTGGAGCCGGATACGTTGATCTCCCTGAGAGGAGTGGACTCCCTGCGCGGGATCGCCGAAAACGGGGCGGTGATCGTCGGAAGCATGACCCCTTTCAGGGAGATCGAACGGCACAAGGGCATTGCCCGGAATTACCCCGCCCTCGCCCGGGCGGCCTGGTGGTTGGCCAATCCCCAGGTTCGAAACGTGGCCACCATAGGGGGAAACCTCTGCAATGCGGCCCCTTCCGCGGATTCCGCACCTCCCCTTCTGGTCACTGAGGCAACCCTCACGCTGGAAGGACCGGGGGGAGAGAGGAAAGTCCCGGTTGAAGACTTCTTTGCCGGACCCGGGAAGACCTGCCTGGAACCGACGGAGGTGTTGACCCGCATCGAGATACCAAAAACGCTGCCCCGTACCGGCATGGCCTTTTTGAAGCTGGGGCGCGTGGCCCAGGACATCGCCGTGGTCAACGCGGCGGCACTCGTGGTCGTCGAAGACGGCGTCTGCAGGAAGTGCCGATTGGCCGTAGGGGCTGTCGCCCCGGTCCCTCTGAGGCTCAAAGACGTGGAGGATTTCGTGGAGGGAGAAAAAATCCGGCCGGAGCTCCTCCGAGAGGTGCGGACCATGGTCGAGGGCCTGGTCCGTCCCATCACGGATGTCCGGTCCACGGAGGAATACAGACAATCCATGTCCGGGGTGCTGGCAATCCGGGCCATAGAGCAGGCGATTGAAAACATCTAGTGCCCATCCACAAATCATTTTTGGGCACTTGGGAGTTTCCAATTCTTCGCA
>CAYVUX010000177.1:0-6964 GCA_964455075.1 uncultured Desulfobacteraceae bacterium
CGGTTCTTTTGCTTACGGAGCCGGTGACGCGGCCTCCCATCTTCTCGATGACCTCGCGGGCCTCCTCCCGCGTAAACCCTTCTAGTGCGCCGGTGAGGACAAAGGTTTTTCCTTCCAGAGGAGTGTCCCCGCCTTGGGGCGCCTCTCGCGGGAATACCACTCCTCCCCGCTGGAGCTTTTCAAGCACCTCCAGGTTCTTCGGATTTCGGAAAAAACTAACGATGCTCTCGGCGACCACCGGTCCCACTTCATGGATGTCCTTGAGAGCGGCCTCGTCCTGATCGGCCAGATTGTCGATGGACCGGAACTGTGCGGCCAGGACGCCCGCCAGATGACGGCCCACATTCCGGATTCCGAGGGCGTATATAAGGTTTGCAAGGCCGGGGTTCCTGCTCGCGTCGATTGCCTGGAGCATGTTCTCGGCCAACTTATCGCCCATCCGGTCCAATTGCATAAGATCTTTCTTTTTGAGGAAATACAGGTCGGCGGGATCTTTGATCAGCCCCTTGTCCACCATCTGCTCCAGGTATTTGCGACCTATTCCGTCGATATCCATGGCTTCCTTTGAGGCAAAGTGGAACAAATTCTCTTTGATCTGGGCCGGGCAGGCCATGCCCGTGCAACGATGAATCGCCTCTCCCCGGGGCCTCACGACGGTCGAACCGCAAACGGGACAGTCCCCGGGCATGGCAAATGCCTTTTCCTTGCCTGTTCGCCCGGAGGCAATGACCTTCACGACCTCGGGAATCACGTCTCCGGCTCGCTGGATCACCACGGTATCTCCGATTCGGACGTCTTTCTTCTTCACTTCATCCTCGTTGTGCAGGGAGGCCCGGCTGACCTCCACTCCTGCCACTTTCACGGGCTCCAAGAGTGCTACCGGGGTGAGGGCCCCTGTTCTTCCCACGCTTACAAAAATGTCCTTCACCTTGGTGTGCTCCTGCTGGGCCGGGAATTTCCAGGCCAGTGCCCAACGGGGGCTCCGAGATAGAACGCCCATCGTTTTCTGAAGGTCGAAAGCATCCACCTTGATCACGATCCCGTCGATTTCGAAAGGCAGGTCGTTTCTGAGGGCCATGATCGTGTCGTAGTAGGCTCTTGCCGCGTCGGCGCTGAGGCATCTCTCCGCGTGTTCGCTGACCCTGAAACCAAGCCGATCCAGGAACCGGAGCGCGTCCCATTGGGATTTCAGGGGTTTCCCCTCAATCCTTCCAATGCCGTACGCCATCAGGTTCAGAGGTCTTTGAGCGGTGATTTTCGAGTCCAGCTGCCTGACAGAGCCTGCTGCGGCGTTTCGTGGGTTGGCGAACAGAGGCTCTCCCGAACTTTCTCTCCTTCTGTTTAGTGCGGCAAAGTCCTCCTTGTGGATGAATACCTCTCCGCGCACCTCCAGGAGGGCGGGAGGCGACTCTCCTCTGAGCTTTAACGGAACCGATTGGATCGTTCTGAGATTGCGGGTAATGTCTTCGCCGGTAAAGCCGTCTCCTCGGGTGGAGCCGAGAGTCAAGATTCCTTCCTCATAGACAAGCTCGACGGCGAGGCCGTCGAGCTTGGGCTCAGCCGTGTAGATGATGCCGGCTTCGCTCTTTCCGGTGAGTTCGAGGACCCGCCGGTGGAAGTCCAGGAATTCTTCCCATGAGGTGGCCTTGTTCAGGCTCAACATGGGGAGGCCGTGGGAGACGCTCCTGAACGCGTCCAAGGGTGGTGCGCCCACCCTCTGGGTAGGGGAATCCGGGGCAACGAGTTCCGGATACTGTCTTTCCATCTCCACAAGTTCATCGAAAAACCGGTCGTACTGGGCATCGGAGATCTCGGGATTGTCCAGGACATGGTACCGGTAGTTGTGGTAATGGATTTTTTCTCTGAGATCTTCGATTCTGTCTACGATTTTTTTGTCGACCTTGGCCACGGCGTCCTCTTCATGAAAAAAGGCGGAAAAAACATCGGCTCGATTGAGCGGGTTTTTGGGACGATCTTAAGACTTTCCGTCACAAAGCACAAACTCTTGGGTCATTGATCCGTCGGAGTTTTTTTCGTCTTCATATGAATAATCCGGGCTTCCGCGGCGGCGACGCCGTCAATGACCCACGACCTCCAATACCGGTTCTTCCGGAAAATCGGTACCCGTTTGATTCGGAATAGCTCGCAAAGAGGTGCCAGTGATTCGAAAAACGTCATTCCGGACGACCGAAGCGAAGCAAGGGAGATCCGGAATCCAGGAAAACGCCGTCTTTTCGTGAATTTCTGGATCCCGGATCGCGCCCTGCTTCACAGGGCTTGTCCGGGATGACGAATTACGATACAGCCTCCTTCGCCGGAATGACGGCGTGAATCTCCAGGACATCAGAATGCCACGATTTCTCATTCCCCTTCAACGACATAAAGATGAGGAAACCCGGATGACCATTTCTTTTTGAGACCGTTAGGTATCCATTTGCCGGAAGAACCCCAATACCCCCTTTTGTGCTGTCAGGTCAAGGGCGAACGCGCCGCTTACACGCGGCTTGAAGAACAGGGTGCGGCCCATGTCGAAGTCCTGTTGAGCATTCCGGCTGATCAGGGCACGAGGTGGATGGCTGGGTAATCCCCGTGCTTTTCATCCGGAATAAGACGATGGTTGCCGGGGTGAACCAGCCCCTGGGAGGGTCCTCGGAGTCTCGGCCGATGGTCTAAAGCATCCTGGAGCTGCAGGACCAGGGATCGCGGCGGATCGATATGAAAGAGGTTGGTCCGCAAAGGCTATGATTCCCGTATCGAACTCTCAAGAGGGTTTCTCCGAAACCCCCTTCCGATGTGGGAACGGGCGAGGGGTTGTTTTCCCGGCTGAGAGTGGTCGTAGCGGCATGTTCGCATCACGCCGGATCGGATTGAGGCTTGACAGTCGGACGAAAAGCGAGAACGCTCAAACCTCTGGAAATTTAAGCGGATTAAGAATAGGAAATGCATGTTGAATCCTTTTCTGTTGTACTGAATTCTTTTTGCTTATGAACATATACGTGGTGCCCGTCCACAGATATTTTTTGGGCACTTGCGAGTTTCCAACTCATGGTTGAATCCGGCTCAGAAGGAGCCGGTTATGAATGGAGACTGCCTTCGATCCGGTGGAGAACAAGGCAATCGGACGGAATTATGAAGCTCTCGCACAGGGAGCGATTCTGGACGGCCAGGCAAGAGCTTCGACGTCGAAGGGCCCCAAATCCAAGAGAAGAGTGAGTACTTTATCGTGCGCCACACTGAGGGGTGATGCAGCGGGACGCATTGGGTGGACTTTTTGCGTTGGCGTAACTTTCCCATGCATGCCTGCCGGAAGAGGAACATCAATAGCGGCGAGTATGGAAAATCATACCCTGTGATGGGGAGAGAGCCATGAAAATCATCAAAGACGAAACCCCTCTGGGGCGGAGCCTCTTTGTCAGGGGCCTTTTGTTCCTTTTGTTATTGTTTTGCATATCTCTGGAGCCCGGCGTCCTGCCTGCGCAGTCCGTGGGTGTTTCTATGAATGAGATCCTCATCGGCCAATCCTGTGCCCTCAAGGGTCCTACAAAAGCCCTGGGACTGGGAATGAGAAACGGTGCGCTTGCCTATTTCAAGCATATCAACGAAAGCGGCGGAATTCACGGGAAACGCATCCGACTGACGAGCTATGACGATGGTTATGAACCGGAGGTATGCATCAAGAACTCCAATCGATTGATTCGCGAAGATCGGGTATTTCTTCTTTTCGGGTATGTGGGGACGCCTACGTCCAAGGTGGCCGTTCCCATCGCGACGGAGGAGAGGGTGCCCTTTTTCGTTCCGTTTACCGGGGCGGAGTTTCTTCGCTCTCCCTTGAACCGACATGTGTTCAACATAAGAGCAAGCTACTACCAGGAAACGGGAGCCATGGTGGATCGGCTCGTCCTTGACCGGGGCGTCAAGCGGATTTCCGTGTTCTATCAAGATGATTCCTATGGAAAAGCCGGTTGGGAGGGCGTCCGATTGGCACTGGAAAGAAGGGGTATGGGAATGGTCAATGATGCCACATACCCCAGAAACACGATGGAGGTTTCTTCGGCAGTAAAGGAGATGCTGAGTGTCAACCCCGAAGCGGTGATCATGATCGGGGCTTACGCTCCTTGTGCCGAGTTCATCAAGCAGATGAGAGATGGCGGCAGTGAAGCCTATTTTCTGAACGTCTCCTTTGTTGGAGCGGATGCCCTGGCACAAGCCCTGCAGAACAAGGGGGTCGGTGTCGTGATCACCCAGGTCGTTCCTTTCCCTTTTAATAAGCGAATCCCGGTCGTAGGGGAGTATCACAAGATGATTCAGGAATATGAGCCCGACGAGGAACCGAACTTCGTAGGCATGGAGGGATTTGTGGCTGCGAAGGCATTGTGCAGGGTTCTCCAAGAAACACCGGAGCCCTTAACACGCGAGGGGTTCATCCAAACGGCGGAAAATCAAACCAACGTGGATTTGGGAGGTTTCACTTTCGGCTTTAACCCCACGGATCACCAGGGTTCGGACCTGGTGTATTTTTCCCAGGTAGGCCCGGGGGATTTATCTCGCCGATTGACAACCTCCGTCAGCTCTATAAATACATCCACTAAAATATGAGCCGGCCCCGAGAGGGGTCGGCAGGATCACCAGGGCAGCAGTAGGGTTTGGAGATTCAGCCGAAATAAGCCAGGGCTTCCCTCAGGTCCTTGTCGATGTCGTCCAACATGTCATCCAACTCGGTCTTGAATCTCTTCCAGGCGTTTTCATCGGAAGTCTTTAGCTCTTTCAATTTTGTGCGGGCGGCTTCGTGCTTTTTTAGAAGCCCTTCCATCTGGAAACCCGTCCGGGTATCCTTTCTTTTGTCCGCCTTGTCTCGCAACTCGTTAATGGTTTCATTGAATTTCGTCATCCTGGTTTCTATTTCAGCCCGATACTTCTCTTTTTCATCCATGAGAGTCCTCTTTTCTCCTTGAATTTCTCTTGGGGTGCGTCCATGTGCAACCGGTTCTTAGAGGCTAAGAAGCCGCTTTTTAATTCCTTAAATCAATTCCCAATCACCAGCGATCCGGCCGTTTTTATGCTATTGCTTCGACTCCTCCCCGTCAAGGATGCGGCCGGCCCGTGATTGTCGATCTCACTTCCTTTATAGCGCAGGCTCCGGTTTCGAGGACTTCTCGGGACCGGGTCTTCTCGCCCGGTCCGCCTTTTCTCATCCCGCGGGATGCCACAGAGGCAACCCTGGCTTGCACTCCGCAGGCCGTTCAATCGAGCCGTTCGCATCGCGCCAATACGATACAGCCTGCCCGGAACTTCATGAAGACGAAGGGGACGGAATGAATGTATCCGGGCAGTCCCTACGCGGAGGCGGCGTTTTCCAATTCCAAGTAAGGCCCCTCCAAGACATGCAAAGGGTTCATGAGGCGGAGCGCATCGCGGTCCCCTATGGCGTCCCAATCAATGGACCCGTAGGCGATTTGTTCGGCGGTCCACCCAATGGAGAGGTGCAGATGGGGGGGGATATCGGTGTCCGAAGGCCTCCCATTGGACAACGTGGCGAGGATATCGCCTTCCTGTACGAGCCTCCCGACGTGCATCGCGCGGTGAGGCTTGGTGTGGCCGTAGATCGTATGAAATCTCATGTCCGGATTGCCCGGGAACCCGTGTTCAAGAATCAGGGAACGGCCCAGGAAATCATTGAACACGGCGACAACGACTCCGTCGTACATGGCCGGTATCCTTGTGTCGATACCAAGATGAAGAATATTGTCCCGGTAATCCCGGAAAAAGAGCAAGTCGATTCCTTCGTGAGGTTTATGCCGTTTGCCCATGTCACCCCACCATTTCACCGGAGAATGGAACAACATGCCCGGCCGGAAGAACCATTCTCTGAATCCGCGGTCGTCCAGGGCATTTTCCTTGACCAAGAACTCCATGAAACGGGTTCTTCTAAGTGACGGCATTTCATCTGGATTTGATTTTTTGATGATGCTCTCCTTTCTTCCCGCGGAATTTGTGCGGGGAACGTGCAAATTCGGCTTTGTTCAAGGAGCCTCCCAGCGGCAGGCAACCCAATCTCAGAAAAGCATCAAAGGCCATGCTCTGTCAAGGGCTCTTGGCGGTGGCGAATGGGCCGCTCCCACATAAATCCTTCCGATTCTCCTGTTGGAGCGGGCTTGCCCGCGAATCCTTCTGCTGTAGAACTCCTTGGCCCGACATAGGCGGAAGTCGGACAATCGAAATCGGAATCGAAATCGAAAAGATAGGGAGAAGGCTTCCACCGGAGATGGAAGTTCTGAGGTCCATTTCGATCCCGATAGCGATTTCGATTCCGATGAAACCGGGGACCCGCCCGAAGGGTGGGGACCCTTTAGCCGACGAAGAAAAGGGCCATTTATGGATGGAAACGGGCTAGGAGCCTGTCTGGCTGGAGGCGTGTTGGGGGCTGTCGGAAAACATCCGGATGCAAGGCCTCCGACAGCCTCCTAGAGTCCGAGATAGGTCTTGCGCAGGACCTCATCCTTGAGCAAATCATCCGCGGTTCCCTCAGCGATGATCTTTCCGGAGGAAAGGACATAGTTTCTGGCGGATATCTTGAAGACCGTACTGACCTCCTGCTCCACCAGAAGCACGGGGATGCCGAGATGGTTGATCTCCACGATTTTTCCAAATACTTCCGCTCTCAGCTTTGGGGCCAAACCCGTGGAAGGTTCATCGATGCAGAGAAGTCTGGGCTCGGACATCATGGCCCGGCCGATCGCGAGCATCTGCTGCTCCCCGCCTGATAGGGTCCCCGAGATCTGCTTGCTCCTTCCTTTTAGGACGGGGAACAACTGGTACACATCACTAAGTCTCTCATGAACCAACGGCTTGTCTTTGTTCAGATAGGCGCCCGCAAGGAGATTGTCCTGGACGGTCATCTCCTTGAAAGGCCTCCGCCGCTCGGGACAATGGATTAACCCCCTCTTGACGATCTCGTGGGCCGGCA
>CAYVUX010000178.1:0-6922 GCA_964455075.1 uncultured Desulfobacteraceae bacterium
TGGCCCGAAGCTGAGATGGGAAAATGGGAAGTTATTTTTGAGTGAGCCCTAAGGCCACGGGAGGCTTTCAACGCATCATGTACGAGCTGAAAATCACCTCTGAATTTGCCGCCGCTCATCAGCTCAGGGAGCATGGAGGGAATTGCGAGAACCTCCATGGTCACAACTGGAAGGTGGAGGTGAGTGTCATCGGCAAGGAACTTCAAGAAAACGGGCTTTTGGTGGATTTCAAGGACATCAAGGAGGCGACCAGGGAGGCACTGGAGGAACTGGACCACCGGTTTCTCAATGAGCTGCCCTTTTTCAGAGACAGAAACCCCTCTTCGGAGAATATTGCCCGACACCTCTTTCAGGTTCTCTCCAGGCGGATGGATCCCGAAAAGGTTCGAATCAGCAAAGTGACGGCCTGGGAGTCGGATACGGCTTGCGCCACGTACATGGAGCCCTGACGCCTTGGGCCTGTTCTGCGAGACTTCAGCCAGCTTTGATCCGGAAACGGCGTTTTCCTGGAAACGCTGTCGGACCTTCGGAAGTACCCGCGCCGCATCCGGACTGCCGTTCACGTTTCCAACCAAATCACTGGTTCTCTAAACCTGTTCAAAAGCGTGCCTCCTTTGAGTTGCAACCCGGCTCGGAACTTCAAACCGGAATCCTGCCCTTCAGATGTTGTCAAGGAGCGGTCGATGAAGATCCATATATTCATTCCTGCAAGGTACGAATCCACCCGCTTTCCCGGTAAACCGCTGGCCACCATAGAAGGAAAGCCGATGATTCAACACGTCTATGAGCGGGCTCGGGCCTGTCCGAACGTATCGGGCGTGTACGTGGCCACGGACGACACTCGCATCTCGACTTGCGTCGATAGGTTCGGGGGAAGGGCGATCATCACGGCGAAAACGCATCAATCGGGTACGGACCGGATTTGCGAGGCGGCACAGTCGTTGGGCATTCCGGATCGGGACATTGTCTTGAATATTCAGGGAGATCAGCCCCTTTTCGAGCCTTTGATCGTCGCCCGGCTGGTGAAGTCTTTCCGTGAGGCCCGGTCGGTGGTGATGGCCACCCTCAGGAGGCGGATGGAGTCTGACGACGACGCAGGCGACCCCCACCACGTCAAAGTGGTGAGCGACACCCAAGGATTCGCCTTGTACTTCTCTCGAAGCCCGATCCCTTGCTACCGCGAAAGGGAAGCGAATGCGGTCCACTACAGGCATGTTGGAGTATATGCCTTCAGGATGGAATTTTTGAAGCAGTTCACAGCCCTTCCCGAGGGCGTGCTGGAAAGAGCAGAGAAGCTGGAGCAGTTGCGAGCCCTGGAAAACGGGTTCAAGATCAAGATGGTTGACAGTCCGTTTGAATCCGTCGAAGTCGACATTCCCGAAGACGTTCGTGCTGTGGAGAAGTTGCTGCGGCGGAACAGAAACAAGCGGCCGGCCGATGCCCGGTGAACAGTTTCTCGCATCGAGGGGACAACAGGGAGGAGAGTATTGACCGCTGAAAGAGTCTGGAGGGTCCGTCCGTCATCGCCTCTGGCTGATAAGCTCGCGAGCGAGGCGGATCTCACCCCGCTGACGGCGCAATTGCTGGCAAACAGGGGCATTCTGGACCCCGGAGAAGCCCTCGCCTTTCTCCAGCCTCGGCTGGCGAATCTGGCCGACCCCATGCAGATGAAGGGAATGGAAGAGGCCGCCGGTATTATCACTGAGGCGATAGAGGGCAAGAGAACCATTGCCGTTTACGGGGATTACGATGCGGACGGGTTGACCGCGTCGGCCCTTCTGGTGAATTTTCTCGGCAGTCTCGGCGCATCCGTGCTTTTCTATATTCCTCACCGCCTGAAAGAGGGCTATGGGCTCAACGAGAAGGCGGTAGAGGAGATTGCCCGGTCTGGGACCCGACTTTTGGTGACGGTGGATTGCGGCGTGTCCAACGAGAAAGAAGTTCGCTTGGCTCAAAGACTGGGAATGCAGGTTGTGGTGACCGACCACCACAGGATGTCTCGGGAAATCCGGTTCCCCTGTCCGATGATCAATCCCACACAGGCCGATTGCCGTTTTGCGTTCAAGGAGCTTGCGGGGGTCGGCGTGGCTTTTTTCCTGGCCGTTGGGGTGCGTGCGGCCTTGCGCCGAAGAGGCGGGTTCGCAGAAGGAGGTGAGCCCGACCTGAGGGAATACCTGGACTTGGTAGCGCTGGGCACCGTGGCGGACAGGGTTCCCCTCCGGGGGCAGAACCGGATTCTGGTCGACGGGGGAATTGCGCGGATGCACCATTCACGATGGGAGGGACTCAAGGCGATGGCGGAGGCTGCGGAACTGGGTCCCCGCGCCAACACCCAGGACCTGGCGTTCAGGCTCGTGCCTCGACTCAATGCGCCGGGAAGAATGGGACGTGCCGAGATCTGCATGCAGATTTTGACGGAGACCGAACGGGCTTCGGCAAGGAGCCTGGCAGGGAAACTCGATGCGGTGAATGCACTCCGTCAAAGGGTGGAAAAGCGAATACTGGGAGAGATCCAGGAGAGAGTCCAACAAAAGGGAGGGCCGGGCGGAACGAGAACCCTGGTTGTGGCAGGGAAGGAATGGCACCACGGGGTGCTTGGCATTGTGGCGTCAAAGCTTGTGGATGCCTATCATCGCCCGTCCCTGGTCCTCAACGTGCAGGACGGCAAAGCCGTGGGTTCGGGCCGGAGCATCGCGGGATTCGATCTTTTTGCGGCCTTGACCCGAATGGAGCACGTGTTTGAAAAGTTTGGAGGGCATGCCCAGGCTGCAGGTTTCACGCTTCAGGAAAGCAATGTGGCCCTTTTGCGAAAAGGCCTGGAGGATTTTGCCCGTCAGGCCCTCTTGGGGAAAGACCTTCGCCCCGGCTTTGACGTGGACTGTGAAGTTCCCCTGGACAGGATCAGTCCGGAGCTCGTGCAAGAGCTGGACTACCTAGCCCCCTTCGGCGAAGCAAATCCCGAACCGCTGTTTTTGGCGCGGTCCGTTCCAGTGCTCGAGTCCCGGGTGGTGGGGGGGATGCATCTCAAGATGCGGGTAGGGCAGGGGAAGGATGTTTTTGAGGCCATCGGATTCGGGATGGGAGGGCTACACCCTCTCTCGGGGAAGCAGGTTGATTTCCTCTACACTCCTGAAATGAATCACTGGCAAGGGAGTGAACGGCTCCAACTCAGGCTGGTGGACGTTAAAGCGTAGGCGGATTCATTGTCTCTGATCGCATGCGAGCGAAGCCCGGACCTGGAGATCCATGCGGAAAGGGTGATTGGAGTGTGCATCGGGAGAGGGAGATACGAACCCTTCCTGTCGGATCGGAAAGGGCCTTTCGACGAATCCGCCCTTCATTTCTATCGAGGTTTCTGAAACGCCCCAAACACGCACCGAGTCAGTCCCCGGGGGGATAATCGCAACGCATCTCCACGAGCCGCTGAGCTCTTTGGGGCTGTCTCCGCATGTCGTCCAAGCCCATTGCTCCAACCTCTACCCGAGTTGAAGGCGGGACGGCTTCGCTCAAAACCCTTCCCGATCCGGGCAATCCCCGGACGGCATATTATCGTAGTCACGCCACAGTCCGGATTAGCAAAGACCCCGCGTCCCGGAGGGGCAAGCCGAGCGACCGCCGAACGAGATCCCAAGCATCCACGGGAGTTGGGGATCTCAGGGCTACAAGGTCATGCCGCCCATTCCTTGGATCCGGCAGGCTAATAATCCTTAAATATTGCGGCGGCGTGATCGATATCCTCGGGGCAGAAAACGAAAAGGGCCTTTTTCCCTCGCGGCAAAGCGGAACCGTAAACGTAGTTGATATTAATGCCCTCTTCCCCGAACTTCTGGGCCATTTTGGACAGGGTGCCCGGCTTGTTTTCGATTTCGATCGCGATGACGGGCATGATGTCGAAGACGTAGCCCCCGCGCGAAAGAAGGTCGATGGCCTTGTCCGTATGGTCGACAAGGAGCCGGATGAGAGCGTGGTCCGCGGAATCCTTTTGCATGGAGCCGTAGCTGGCGGCCGGCGCCACCCTTTTCAGGGCTTTTCCCCGAGCCCGGAAAAGCTCCTGTACATATTCGGAGGCGTCCTGAATCGTCAGTGCGTCAATGTTCACTCCTGCCTCGGAGAGCATCAAAGTCAACTTGCCCAGTTGCCCGGGTGCATTCACGAGAAAGAGGGAGATTTCGGTTCTGACCATGGTGCCTCCTTAGGGCTCACTCAAAAATAACTTCCCATTTTCCCATCTCAGCTTCGGGCCATCTTCGGCCGCCGCTCAATCGTGAAGTCCTCGAAATAGTTCACTATTCCTGTGGCTTCACTCAATCGCGACGACCAAATCCGACCCAAATCTGAGCGTCAATTCTGTGAATTTATTTTTGAGTGAGCCCTTAGCATCAAGATGAAGGAGGTCTAAGAATGCGGAAAGGTAGTTGGTTTCACCTGGTGTGGGCGGCGGCCCTTCTGGTCGCGACGCCGGCTCTGGCGGCGAATCTCGATGTATGCCCTACCGGGTGTGCGTACACATCCATTCAGAACGCTGTTGACGATGCGGCCAACGGAGACGTCATCCGGGTCGCCAGGGGGAGATACATCGAAGCAGATATCGGTATTCATGATCCATTGCGCATTACCATCCGGGGGGCTACGATGCGTCGGACTTTTCGGCACCGGCTTCCACGGATGCTTCGCTCACCGTGATCGACGCGGTGGGAAGAGATCGCGTGTTCGATGTGTATGCGGATGAAGAGACCATAGACGTCACCATTGAAAACCTCACCATCACCGGAGGAAATGCATACGACGGGGGCGGCGTTCGGCTGGAGGCGAGGACATACTCAAGCGATACCGAAAACTCCGTGATCAACGCCACCATCAGAAACAACATTATCTTTGGGAACAGTGCGCTGGACGATGGGGGAGCAGTCTACGCCTATTCGTACACGGGCTCCGATACGAGCCACGCCGAGGTGCATCTCGACCTGGCCGAGAACCGGATCGTGGAAAACACGGCGAGGAGTTCAGGCGGCGGGGTTTACGTTCAGGGGAACAGCTCCACTTCTTATTCACAGCGAGGTGTGACCACCTTCCGTATCCGGAAGAATCAGATGTCGGGAAACCGGAGCCTGAGTGAAGGTGGAGGAGTCTGGGTCTATTTCTACTATGGCGCCTTTGAGGGAGGAGGAAAAGAGTCCTATATTCGGGGCAATGACATCTGCGGAAACAAGGCGAGTTTCGGGTACCCCGGTCTTTTCTTGAACCTTTATGATTCCGCATCTTCGACCCTGGACATCACCAACAACCTCATCGTCGGGAACTGGTCCGAAAGAGGCCGCTCGATGCTCGAGACTGCAGGCGGGGTCTATCTCCACTCAGAGAACACATCGCCCACGATCGATTTTGCAAACAACACGGTGACGGCGAATCACGGTTACGGGTTGCAAGCGGAGTCGGACGGGGAGCCCGGCGAGACGGATGACTTCACTCTGAATCTCCATAACAATGTCCTGAGCGGAAATTATCCCCTCAGCTCAAACGACGACGCGGTTTTCGAAAACAACTCCGACGGGAACCTGGTGATTGACTGCCGGAATACGATCCTGGGGAACTGGGAAGACCACGGCACGGACTTTACCCGCACGAACGTAACTTTTTCAGCCGACCCCGGCCTGGGCGACGATTTTTACCCGCTTCCGGGTTCATCGGCGATCAACAACGCCAATGCTTCATCGGCGCCGACCCAGGACAAGGACGGAAACGCCCGGGTGGGCGCGCCGGATATCGGTGCACTGGAGTACCAGGGGAGCCCGCACCAGGCGCGGATGGCTGCGCCCGGCGCGTACACGGTGGTGGAGTACCCTCCGGTAGAGAAGCCCGTGGTTACGTCGGACCCCCTCTCCTGCCGGCCGTTTGCGGTGGGGGACGTGAAGGGAGGGAGCCTGGAGATCCGGATTGCGCTCCCCAAGTTCAAGGCCGCGGTGGATGTTTACGCGGGCATGTACCTGCCGTTTCTCCTTCCGGGAAACGTCATCCAGTTTCCGGCGCTTCAGACCCTGGCGGACGCCGGGCCCGTCAAGTGGAAGGGCGCGACCATGGGCCCGGTGAATCAGGGCCTGTTCGGTTCCATCCCGGTGAGCGCCCTCGCCTCGCTCAAGGGCGTCTGGGAGTTCTACCTGGTGGTGACCCCCAAGAACGCGCCGGACGCGGCCCAGTACCTGTACAAGACCTGGGCGGTCATCAAGTAGAGAAGAATCCATCCCGCTTCGTTCCGAGGCGGCCGCCCCGGTCGAAGCGGGATCCGGACGGCATAAGAGGGCCGGACGAATGGCACACCCCAAGTGATTGGGACTGAATGTTGTGGTGGATACAGGAAATAGGACGTTTGAGAAGGCGCGTCACGCGTGCCGGGGTTCTACTTGAGGGGGACGCAGATTGAAGGCCCGATGCCGGATTCGTTTCCTTATCCCGGGGCTGGTCGCTTTGCCCATCCTCGTTCTTTTTCTCGGAGGAAATGGGCCGGAGATCACAAGGGCTTTCCCGGGCCCGGGGGAGAAAAAGAAAAAGCACGAAAGGAGGGAAGCCGTGAGAAAGCCTGCCGTGGCCGGGATGTTTTACGACAGCGACCCGGCCCGCTTAAGGGAGGAGATCCGGGGGTATCTCAAGAAGGCAAACCCCCGTCAGGTGCATGGCGAATTGATAGCGCTTATCAGCCCCCACGCGGGATACCGGTTTTCAGGCCAGGCCGCGGCCTACGGGTTCAAGCTCGTGGACCCCGCGCGTGTCAAGCGCGCGGTGGTTCTGGCGCCGTCCCACTCGGTGGGCTTCCGGGGCGCTTCCATTCCGGATGTGCGGGGCTATGAGACTCCGCTGGGGGAGGTTTTCCTGGACCGCGATGCCAGGGGGAAGCTGATGGAGCACGCGCTTGTCACCTCGATCCCGG
>CAYVUX010000179.1:0-2458 GCA_964455075.1 uncultured Desulfobacteraceae bacterium
TGCGGGAAACCCACATGAGATAAATACAAAATCAGAACAAATTTACCGTGCCGCCGCCATGGGTCGAAAAGGGGGGTTAGAAGGCTTCCCGCCCGTCTTCCCGACGGGCTTCTAAAGGCTTTCCGCCACACTAACCGTCCTGTCCCCCAGCATATTCACATAGCTTCCAAGCTCGTTGTCGTACCAGCCGTATATCACCGCCTGGGTGATGGCGATGGTCAGGCTGTCTTGTCCCTCGGGAAAAGAGGGTTCTTGTCCGACCACGGGACACACCTTCTGGAGGTCGATGCTGACCTCCGCCGTCCTGGTATGGGTCTCGTTCGCCTCAATGATCGTGCCCGCCCGGGGCAGCCCGACAATGTCCGAGGAGACGTTCTGCTCCTCCGTGCAGAGCAGGTATCCGCGCGGTTCCCGTTTCATCGCCTCTTTGTAGATATCGTTGATGTGCTCCCTGCGGATGGACTCCCCTGTGGGCTCTTCCTGGAGATTCACCACCAGGATCACGAGCGACCCGGTAGAATTGGGGACGCGCACCGACTCGGCGATGAAGCCGATCCTTTTCATCTCCGGAATGACCAATCCGAGTGTATTGGCCGCACCCGTACTCGTCAAGATAATGTTGTCCAAAATGCTCCGATTCTTTCTAAGGTCGGTGGCCCCCGCTTTGGGCAGGCGATCGAGGACGGGCTGGGAGCCGGTCACCGCGTGGACCGTGGCCATGGAAGCCGTCAGGATTCTCTTGGCCCCGAAAAAATCGAGAAGCGGTTTCACCATCAAGGCGAGACACGTGGTGGTGCAGGAGGCGCCGCTGATCAAACGGTGCTCCCTCGGATCGTAATCATTCTCATTGACCCCCATAACCGTGGTGACCGCGTCCCCGGGCATGGGCCTCGACTTGTCCTTGATCTTGAAAGGGGCCGAAACGATCACCTTGTCGGCGCCTGCATCCAAATGTCCCCGCGCGGAACCCTTGGGATCGTCGGCCGGCACTGTGGGATCCACAAACTGCCCTGTCGTGTCCACCACCAGGCGCACCCCCTCCTCCCTCCAGGAGATTTCCGCGGGATTTCGGGTTCTTCGGAGCACCTTCACGGGCACCCCGTCCACCGTCATGCTCCCTTTGCCCTCGTCCACATCCTGAATGACCTTGCCCCCCCGGTGGCCGTAGAGATACCCGCCCAGGGTACCGTAGGAGGAGTCCCTATCCAGATAATGAGCCACATCCGCGAGCGAGCCGCCCGCCTCTCGCCCGATGTTCACCACAATTTTCGAGAAGGCCTTTCTCGCCACGTGGTGCCAGAGTGTGAGCTTTCCGATTCTTCCAAGACCATTGATCCCCAGGTCGCCCAGGGAATCCCTCTTTGCTTCATCAGACGCGGTCATACCTAAATCCTTTCCATTTCCCTGATCTTCAAGCGACCAATATATACCGATCCCTCGTCCCCGTCTATGCTGATCCAGTCTCCGCTCTTGAGCGCCTTGTGATTCAACGAGCAGGCACTTTTCTTTTCCATGCAGTGGAGGTTCGAGCACCCGACCACACAGGTTTTCCCCAATCTGTGGGCCACAATGGCCGCGTGCGAGGTGGACCCTCCCCTTGCCGTGAGGAGGCCGTCGGCCTGGTTGATCTCGCGGATGTCGTCGGGCACGGTATCGTTTCGGACAATGATGAGAGGAGTTTCCGGCTCCTTCTTGCGCCACAGATGAATTTCCTCCAGGCTGAAGACCACGCGCCCCGCCATGGCCCCGCCGCTGACTCCGATTCCGTGCCCCAGGGGTTTCGGCGGCGCCTCGTCCCCAAAATCGAAGGAATACGCCTCTTTCCTCTCTCTCATGGCCATTTCCCGGGTTTGCAGGAAATACAGGGATCCGGGTTCGGGTCCCTCAAAGGTGAACTCCATTTCCTGAGGGCTCCAGCGCTTCCCGTAAACCAATTCTTTGGCCCGATCCCGAATCACCCGGTAGAGTTCCGGGAACTGTGCTTCCAGAGAGGTCTTCGCTTCCCGGTTCTCTATCTCGGCCTGCTTCACAGAGATGGGAAACGTGCGCACCAGGCCGGCAACCACGTCCTCCCCCTGGTTTCCGAGCGTGAAGTCCCCCCAGGGCATGAGCATATCGCCCGACCAGCGCGGGTTGTGGGTGAAGAACACCCCTGAGCCGGACCCGCGGGAAAAATTCCCGAATACCATGGCCTGAACCGTTACGGCCGTGCCCCAGTCGTCGGAAATCCCCATGATCTTCCGGTACGCCTGGGCCTTGGGAGCGTACCAGGAGTCAAACACCTTTTGAATGGCTATTTGGAGCTGCCCGATCGGGTCCTCTTCCAGTTCAACGCCGCTCTCGAGGATCAGCTCCTTGTAGGTGAGGGCGACATCCTTGATCTGTTCGCCCGTCAAATCCTTCTTAAAAGGCACGCCGGCCCGTTCCTTGCGGTCCTGAATGATCTCGTCGAACATAT
>CAYVUX010000179.1:2468-6917 GCA_964455075.1 uncultured Desulfobacteraceae bacterium
GTAAGACTGGAGGAAGCGCCGGTAGGTGTCCCAGGCAAACCATGTATTTCCCGTCATTGCAGCCAAATCCTCCACAATCGCCTCGTTGATTCCCACGTCAAGAAACGTGTTCATCATCCCGGGCTGGGACACGGAAGAACCGCTCCTCACGGAGAGCAGAAGGGGATTGCCCGCCTGCCCGAAGGTCTTGCCGGTGGCCTCCTCCAGGGCCGCCACCTCGCGCTTCACCTGTTGCCGAAAATTTCTCCTGGCCGGGAGATAGCCTTCGATCAGCTCGCGACAGCGAAAAACCTCTGTGGAGATGATAAACCCGGGCGGAACGGGAAGACCATAGGCTGTTATGCGGACCAGGTTCAGGCCCTTGTTTCCCAGGTGAATAAGATCCGCAATCTGCGGCTTCACCGGGTGAATGGGAGTCAGGGCCTTTTGCGGGTCGTACCCGAGCAGCAGCCCCAGTTTCTCCCTTGGCAGCTCTTCGGATTGGTGCCTCAGGGTATTCAGTATGCGGCCCAGGAACACATCGAGCTGCTGAAGCCCCAGGGAAGTCGAGATCCTCTCCCGGAGAAATATTTCCGTGACGCGATGGAAAAGTCTCTCCCGGTCTTCGGTTTCGCCCCCGGGGACGTATTTGGGAAGCAGGTCGGATTCGGAGATCTCCCCTACGATCTTCAACTGGTTCTGTGCATGGATGTTGTTGAAGTAGTCGTTTACGATATTGCCCACGGCCTGGCTCAACCCGCGAAAGATGTCCAGGTACTGGGTCAGGGAAAACCCGCGGATCTCAAGGGCGTGGCTGAGAAGGTCCAATTGGCGTTCCAGGCCGAGCGAAGGTATCCCGTCCAGCCGCAGCGCCCTTTGAAAAAGCCTTAAGTAGTCATAGATCTGAGAGAACGTGGCGCGGGTGATGAGACTCAGGTCGATATCCTCCACCAGCTCCTCAAACAGGACATTCACCATCCTCTCCAGGCGGAACGTGAGACCCAGGGCATCGAATTTCGGTTCGTGGTAGCTGCCGTACATGGAAGGGATATCCACGGTGAAATGTCTCTTGCGGTAGATGTCCTCGCGGACCTCGTAGGTTTCCGGATAAAGGATCATCTCCTTGAGATTTTCCATGTAGTCCAGAAGCCGGACCAATTTTTCGTGCTTTTCGTCCTCCTGGAACGCTTCTTTCAGGCGATCCAAGTCCGGGAGACCGCTTCGCTTGAGCTCGGCCAGGCAGCTCTCCATTTCGGTGAAGCTCAGATGGTACTTCTGGTAGAGAAGCTTGTAAAAGGACACGGCCAGTTGCACCCGCTCCACGTCCTGCTCCGACGCCTCGGTCGTTTCGGCCGCCGCCCGGTCCACCGCACTCTCGTCGATCTTCAGCAGATCATGGACGGCGTCCAGGCCGTGGATCTCCATGAGCTGGTTCACCAGGCGGTGGACTCCATCCACATAGGGGCCGTTCGTCTCGATCTCTTCAAATATGCCCGGAGGCACAAAGGGCCTCACGGCCTCTCTGTCGCGGGTTTTCCAGAACTCAAAGACCCCTTCCATCAGGCCGATAATGCGGTTGCTGCTCTCGACATGGCTCTGCTTTCTCAAGAAATGAACGAGCACGTCCTTTCTCCGGCATACTTCGTCTATTCTCGTGGAAATATCCCGGAGTTTTCCTTCAGAGCCGATATCATTGAAGTACGCCGGGAAAAGCCGGGTCAACTGCTTGACCAGGTTGTACACAGGGGCGATGTCGCTGTTCAGAAACCGCGTGATGTCTCGGGGAAAAAGGTCCGTGTCCTTGATGAACACGCCGGTCAGGGAAAGGTGAATGATGAGCGAGGAAAGGAGCTTTTTGGACCATTTGGGATGAAGTTCAATCAGCTGAAGCCACGTGCGGATGTTCTTGATGTGGGCCGGGTTGACTTTTACCTGCCAATCTCCTCCAACTCCGCGGATTCTCGGAGGCTCAAAGCCGAGAGAGATCACCAGGTCCTGGAAGTAGTCCACCAGGTCGCTCTCATCCGTCCTGTAGACAGCCTGTCCCGCATTCAGCACACAGTTCAGAGCCGTGTCCGGGAACCGTTCCATGCTGAGCCGGAGCATAGAGAAGGTCCTTTTGAGCGATTCCTGAATCGTCTCCAGGTCCTCGTGCTGAATCAGCCAACTGAGCGTGCGGTTGATTTCCCGCAGGGTCTCCTCGTGAATGGATGAAAGACCGGCCTCGTTCATCGTCTGAAGAAGAAATATGAGGCGAAGTTCGTTTCCCTCCCGCCTGTTGGTTCCGAGCGCAGACAACCTGGGCGGGATGTTTCTGTATTCCTTCACGATTCGGCCGAAGCCTTCAAGATGGAGCAGCCGCTCCAACCGGTTCCCAGAGTGCTCCTCGGTTTCCTGGATCGTTTTTTGCCGCGCTTCTTCCAACGCTTCCAGGCGCTCGTGGGACATAGGATGGAGGATCCGCCTGAGGCCTTCCGTATTATGAAGGACAAACCCGGTTTCCTTGTCAAACCAGACTTTCGGATCTTCCCGGGCCAGCCAGTAAGCGCAAGTGAATTCATAATAGGCGGCCAGGAGCCGGTTCACGGCCGTACAGTCCCGGCCCGCGTCTCCCAGGCTCTCGGCATACAGCCGCCCGAGCCTGTCCAACTGGTAAAAACTTTTCACAAAAAGGTAGAATACCTCCTCCGGAGACTCCCGGATTCGATCAAAGGCGGCGTCCAATACGGGGAGAAAACGCGGAAGGTCCGCGTCCGATTCTTTGAGGATTTTCTGGATGAACAGGAGCAGGTTGTCAACGGCCTTGAGCCGCACCGCTTCTTCTCTGGAGGACTCAACAGCCTGGAACAGGACATCAAGGTAAAGCGCAGCCGCCTCCTCTCCCCTCGGCTGCTCTCTCAGGGCATGAAAGTAGTTGAGGGCGAAGTTCCTTGCTTCTTTTACAATGAAATCCCAGTTTCGATAAGGATGGCAGATCTCCTCCAGAAACACGCGAAGGGAATCCTGAAGGCCATGGTACTTCTCCATCACCTCCTGAATGAGCCGGTATTTCTCCTCGATCTTTATATCTACGCGGCTGGAGGCAAGATTGACCTCAAGCGCCTTTGAAGGCATCGCTTCCTCACCGCCTCTTGGAGTTTGTTTCCCTGAAGCAATCGTCTTTCTGCTCGGTCCCGAGCCGCACCTTTCGCGGGAACACGTAGTCGGAAAACCGCCGCTTTGGAAGTCTTCTCTTCTCGCTCGGACCCTTTTAAAATAATAACACAGGGATGGGGGGCCCTTCAATAGCGCGTCCGAGCAAAAGGAGCAGGGGGGGGAAGACTCTCGTCTTGATTTTTCCGCTCCCGCTGGTAAACTCCCGGCAGCCTCCGGGCCGGAAAAGGACCTCCCGCCCGAAGAACCCCCCAGGCGGAGGCGATTCATCGGAGGAACAGTCTGTCTTTCTTCTTGAGGCCGAAGGAATCACCCGGGATCGCTGCAAAAGGAGCTGTTTTGAACAAGAAAACGAGCGTCGGGCAAAGAGGAGTGGGCCATCGAAAAAGGCTGCGGGAGAAATTTCTCGAAGGGGGGCTGGACCGCTTTACGGACGAGGAGGTGGTCGAGTTTCTTCTCACCCTGGGAACCCCGCGGGGGGACCTCAAACTGCCCGCGCGGGAAGCCATCAAGAAATTCGGAGGACTCTCCGGCGTGCTTTCGGCACCTCTCGAAGGGCTGACCGAGATCCCCGGGGTGGGACCGAAGAACGCCCTATATCTCAAATTCGTGCATCAGGTGGCCGGGCGCTATCTCCTGGAGAGAGCCCGGGAGGAACCGTTTTTCGGGTCGTCCCGGGCCGTTTTTGATCACCTCTTTCACTCCATGCGGGATCTCAAGCGGGAAGTGTTCAAGGTGCTTTTTCTCAACCGCAAGAATCGGTTGATCAAAGACCAGGACGTATTTTACGGAACCCTTACCGGAAGCGCGGTATATCCCCGCGAGGTCATATCTCTCGCGCTTGAATACAAGGCCTCGGCCCTTGTGTTTGCGCACAACCACCCTTCCGGAGATCCCGCTCCTTCCCAGGACGATCATCACCTCACAAGGAGCCTTGTCTGGGCGGCCCGGCTCCTCTCGGTGGATGTACTGGACCATCTGGTCATCGGCCAAAACGCGTACTACAGTTTTGCCGACGAGGGTTTCATACACCTCTTCCGGGAAGAATTCGACAAGAGGTTCGCCGCTCCTTGACAGGGGCCCGAAGCGGGTCTCGGCAAAGCTGGTTGGCCATAAAGAAAATTTTTCCGGAAAATGGGTCCCTAACGCTTGCAAAATAGAAAAAATTTCATCCGATTTTCGCGTACTCCTATCTTCGAGAAATCGTGGCATTCTGATGTCTTGAGGTTCATGCCGTCATTCCGGCGAAGGAGACGGTGTCCCAATTCGTCATCCCGGATCCCGGATCGGAGTCCGGGACAGGCCGCGATCCGGGAT
>CAYVUX010000180.1:0-6890 GCA_964455075.1 uncultured Desulfobacteraceae bacterium
GCAACCGCGTATGCCGGTGTCGCCGCGACGTATCTTATAGAGCCGTGGGTCGGCTGGAGCGAGTCCCCGGCCGAATCCATGAGGCTCGCCATGGAATGTGCCCGGAAGTGCCTTGCCCTGGATGCATCCATCCCCGACGCTCATGCGGTATTGGGGATGGTTCATCTTGTAATGCGGCAGTGGGGAAAGGCCGTTGAGGAGTGTGAACTCGCCGTGTCCCTGGGTCCCAACAGTGCAGATAACATAGTCCTCTTGGCCATCGCACTCAGGGCTGTCGGGCGGGTCGAAGAAGCCCTTGCGATGCTGGAGAAGGCCGTACGTCTCAACCCCATGCCCCCCGAATGGTATTTGCATGAATTTGGAAGCTGCTACCGCCTCCTGGGGCGGTACGATGAAGCAGTGGCAGTCCTGAAAGGGGTTCTCGATGGAAATCCGAATTACCTGAATTCCCGCCTCAATCTCATAGCCACCTATGTCATGTCAGGAAAAGAAGAACTTGCACGGGCCGAAGCCGTTGAGGTCCTCAGACAAAGGCCTGATTTCTCTGTGGAGCGATTTCTTATGAATTTCCCCTACAGGGATCAAAAAATTCTTGACGGTCTTAGAGCATCCCTGCTGAAAGCGGGGTTGAGGTGAGCTGAGAGCATCATGTGGAAGTCTCCCAATGCGCGGTGGAAAGCTTTTTGATACATTCGGTTTTTGCGTACTTAAATCTTTGACAGTCTCGTAAAAAGTCCCCTGAGCGTCATGCCGGCCTGCCCGAGCACATCTCTGCCTGGAGAGCCCCGGCCGAATCTATCAGCAGAGCCGGAAGGGAGGTTGAATAATGAGTGCAAAAGATATTGCAATCCAGCGTTTTATTGATCCGGCGACCCAGTACATGCTGCGCATTGCGCAAGAGCAGGGCCATTGTTTCTGAAGCCAATTCCCTGGCATTGGAAGTGTTCAGAAGATGTGTGCAAGCTCCTTCCATTGCAAACATGAAAAATAGGATTCGCTTGACGTCTGGGAACCTGTTTGGCTTACAATCTCCATGTTCGCAGACAGAGAGAGGAAAAATGAATTATGAGCAAATGACCGCACCGTGCGGCCTCGATTGCTTTAACTGTATTGCCTATTTGGCAAATGAAGATCCAAAATGGATACCCTTGATCGCGAAAGCGCTTGATATTTCTTTGGATCGAGCAGAGAAAGCCATTTGCAAGGGATGTCGCAACCAAGATGGCAAAATTCCATTCCTTCCCATGGAATGCCATGTATATCCATGTGCGAAAAGCAAAAGCATTTCATTTTGCCATGAATGCCCGCAATTCCCGTGTGATTACCTGCATCCTTATGCGGATCAAGCCGCGAAGGTGCCCCACAATACAAAAGTCTTCAATCTGTGCCTTATCAAGAGGCTGGGATTGAAAACCTGGGCAAAAGAGAGAGCCAAAGGAGTCAAAGAGACCTATTTCAATGGAAGTTGGAAGCTTTAGAGCATAATCTGCCGGTCCATCGGCGTGGGTTCCGCTTGTCTCACTTGGCAGCCGGCCGCCGCGGCGATGAGCCGTCGCCTTCCTCCGGATTCCAGATGATTTTCATACCTGCAGCCATTCTCTCCAGCGTGTTCGCTTTTCTCTCAGGCCTCCATTTCTATTGGGCCGCCGGGGGGAAATGGGGATGGGAAGACGCGATTCCAAAAAGGGATGGTGTTCCCGTTTTCGCTCCCGGCAGAATGGCGATCCTTGTAGTCGCATTGGCTCTTCTTGGGGCGGCGGTTATTTCTCTGTGGCGAGCAGATATTTTTGCGTCGGGCCCGGAGTGGGTGCATCGAGCAGGAGTCTGGGCGACTGCCATGGTTTTTGCAATGCGAGCCGTAGGTGATTTCAGATACTGCGGATTCTTCAAACGTATCAAAGATACCGACGTTGCACGAAAAGACTCCCTCATCTATTCACCGCTCTCCTTGGTTTTACCAGGGATGGCGGTCTGGCTGTTGCTGGGCTCCTGAAAGGGCAACCGAAGGCGTAACAATGCGCCGCGAAAACCGCTATTGAACTCAAAGTTCCGAACAAAACCATTTTTACACCCCGGCTTTTAGAACGCCTGGAATCTGGAGAGCAAGAACATGACACGGGGGAGACAATGATTACAAAAGCCAACATCATTCAAGCGGCCCGTGAAAACGGGTTTGAGGACATAGGATTCACAACAGCGGATCCCTTTGACACCCATAGGGAATTCTTGTCCGCGCGTCAGGAAGAGTATGGATGGACGGAGGCCGTCGGACTGGACTTGATAAACGGTACGGATCCAAAAGCGATTCTGCCGGAGGCAAAAACCGTCATCGTATTGCTGGAGGTCTACTTTAAGGAATCATTTCCCCAGGCAATGGAAAGCCACTTCGGCCGATGCTACCTGGATGACGATCGGGTTACGAAGGACGGCCTCACAAGGCGAATCAAGGCATTTCGGGGTTTTCTTCGGGAAAACGGCATTGAACAAAAAGTGCCCTTCAACCTGCCGCATCGTGCCGCGGCAGCTCGGGCCGGTATGGGGACACTCGGCAAAAACTGCCTGTTTTACTCAAGACGTGCGGCCCGTCAGAGTTCATGGACCCTGCCGATTGCTGTTGTTGTAGATCAGGAATTTCCACCGGATGAGCCCACACTCGAAATGGGCTGTCCGGACTGGTGCAGGAATGCCTGTATTGCCGCGTGCCCTACGAGGGCGCTCAAGGGGAACGGCACCATTGACCCAAGAAAATGCATTTCCTTTCTCAGCTATTTTGGGAGCGGTATCACACCGGTGGAACTGCGGGAAGCCATGG
This sequence comes from uncultured Desulfobacteraceae bacterium, assembly GCA_964455075.1. GTDB lineage: Bacteria > Desulfobacterota > DSM-4660 > Desulfatiglandales > Desulfatiglandaceae > CAYVUX01. Next base: position 2,813 of record CAYVUX010000180.1, read on the forward strand.
GCATGTATGTATACGGCTGTGACCGATGCCAGGATGTATGCCCGAGAAACGCCGCCTGGTTATCTAAAGAACTGCCTATAAATCAAAAGGTTGCGGCAAAAGCCGAATACTTCCGGCTTCCAAGACTGCTGCACATGGACAAGACTTTTTTTGAGAAAAACGTCTGGCCGCACATGTTTTACATGTCTTATGATGACATCTGGCGCTGGAAAATGAATGTGGCACGGGTCATGGGCAATTCGCTGGATCTGTGCCATGTAGATGATCTCATTCAAGCTTTTGACCGGAATGAGGATGAAAGGGTCCGGGGAATGATCGCATGGGCTCTTGGGAAGATCGGCCACAGAAAGAGCAGAAAAGCATTGGAGAGTTTTGCAGCAACAGCAAGCGGACTGGTTCTTGAGGAGATCACGTCTGCCTTGGAGCGGGTCAGGTCGCAATAAGTCGAAAGGAAGGCTGTCAATTGCTAATGAGTACGGGAACGTATTCGATTTCGAAAGCGATATCGAAAGCGATTGGCAGAGCAAGTCATAACCACTCGGGTGAGAGGCCGACGGAGCACACCCAACCAAAGTGTGCGCATTTTATTTCTGGAGGAGTTGAAGGATGGCGGATAAGAGAGCGGATTTGGCGGGGCCGGGCATCAGCACGTATGAAGAGGTGGACAAGAACCTTCCCCGCAATTACGAGGCGTTGCTGGAGCCCAAGGAGAGAATGAAGGCTTTATGCAAGATAAAGAATTTTATCGAAGAGAACCTGTGCAGGGAACTCAACCTTTTTATGGTTCAGGTTCCGCTCATTGTGACCAAGGACAGCGGTATCAATGACTACCTTGACCGGGACGGTTCCCGTACGCCCATTGAATTTGAATGCGGCCTCGGCCTGGAAAAGAGAATAGAGGCCCAGGTGGTGCAGGCGGCTACAAAATGGAAAAGAATGGCCTTGAAGCAGTTCGGCTGTGAAGTGGGCGAAGGGATCTGTACGGATATGAGAGCGGTCAGGAAGGACTACTTCCTGGACCATGACCACAGCGCCTATGTGGATCAATGGGATTGGGAGCTTGCCATCACCAAGGATATGCGCAATCTGCACTTTCTGCGGGATATTGTCGAAAGAATCTGGTCGGTTATCTATGAGGCGGGGCAGATGGTCAAGAAAGACTACCCCGGACTCAACACCGATAAGTACCCGGATATACCAAAAAAGTTAAAGTTCTTTCACGCGGAGGAAATCCTGGAGCTCTACCCGGATTTCACCCGCAAACAGCGGGAGACAAAAATGGTCCAGGAGGTGCATCCGGCGATTTTCATCATCGGCATCGGTCATGTCCTGGAAGACGGTTATCCCCATGAAATGCGGGCGGCCGATTACGATGACTGGATCACGCCGACGATCAAAAAGAACGGAAAGCAGTTCCATGGATTGAACGGCGACATCCTGGTCTGGAACCCTGTGACAAAGCGCCGCCATGAATTGACATCCATGGGTATCCGGGTGACCAAGAAGACCATGGTCAAGCAGCTCAAAGAGGCCGGACAGGAGCATTTTCTCGAATTGCCTTACCACCAGGCGATCCTGAACGATGAGATTCCGCTGAGTATTGGAGGCGGCATCGGCCAGTCGCGGACATACATGTATCTGTTGAGGTCTGCCCACATCGGGGAGGTGAGCACCACGGTGTGGCCCGAGGGCCTTAAGTCCATCTGCGAAAGAAAAAATATTCATGTGCTGGAATAGATGCCGATGAAAACCGTCTCCGCCAAACGGGTGCCTGATTCCATGAGAGGATTTGGAAACAGGAAGGCAGCCCATTCCGCAGGCGTTTCTGGGGGATTGCCTTTGCGCTTGCCGTCACGGCCGTGTTTCATGAGGAGGATGCTGTCAGGAACATGGCCCCGGGCCTTGAGGCTTTTTCCTCGCTCAACGATTTTGCGCTCATTGTCGCCGCTCCCGGATGGAGGCAGATTTTGTCTCCCGGTTCTTCGCTCCCGGTGCCGGGATACCGGAGGACCCCGTGACCGGTTCGGCGCACTCTACGCGTGCTCCATACCGGGGCGAACGTCTCGGCAAGGCTGAATCCACCCCGAGAGTTGGGGTCGCCGAGGGTGATATTGTCAAGGTGACCGCATTTTGCGATCTCCTTCTTGGAAAATGGGAGGAACATGACGAAATCCAGCGCCGTCGTCAAGGGAGGAAGGATTCAACAGCGCATTCTGCTGATCCGCGGTGTGAAGGTCATGATCGATGCAGATCTGGCGGAGGTTTACGGCGTTCCCACACGCAGGCTTAATGAGCAAGTGAGACGGAACCGGGAACGGTTTCCGGATGACTTCATGTTCCAGCTCACGGCCGATGAGAAATCCGAGGTGATCGCAAATTGCGATCACCTGGAAAATCTCAAATACTCCCGGGCGCTTCCTCTTGCATTCACCGAGCACGGGGCCATCATGGCGGCAGCGGTTTTGAACTCGCCCAGGGCGGTGGAAGTGAGCATATTCGTGGTCAGAGCGTTTGTTCAACTCCGGGAGACCATCGCCGGCCACAAGGAATTGACCCGAAAGATTGCCAGACTTGAGCGGAAGCTGGGGGATCATGACGAGCAGATCATGGTTCTGGTGGAGGCGGTAAAGCAACTCATGGATCCGAAACTGCCTCCCAAGAAAAGGCGGATCGGATTTAACCCCGAATGACGGCAATAATGAGTTCCGGGAGATTGTTCCACCACGGCGGAGGGATTTTCAGGAAGAAACAGCGGCAGGACATCTGCCGTCTTTGTGAAGGAATATGATAGGCGGTCATAAACCCAACCCTCGGAAATACAACCGGGCTTTCGCTATCGGCGTTTTGCTCAATGTGGTTTTTGTCGTCATTGAAGCTGCTTACGGAATACTCGCCGATTCCCTTGCGCTAATAGCGGACGCCGGGCACAACTTGAGCGATGTTGTCAGCCTCCTCCTTGCATGGGGCGCAAGTGTGCTCGCCGCAAAGGCTGCGACAGAGAAGCGCACGTACGGCTTCCGAAAGGCGACGGTCATGGCTTCCCTGGCCAGTGGGATACTCCTGCTTGTGGCGGTCGGAGGCATTGCCTGGGAAGCCGTCGGTCGTTTTCTCAACCCAAAGCCTGTTGAAGGCATGACGGTTATTGTGGTGGCTGCAATTGGAGTGGTGATCAATACATTGACTGCGTTGCTTTTTATCAAGGGGCAGAAACATGATCTCAATATCCGAGGAGCATTCCTTCACATGGCGGCCGACGCCGGGGTATCGTTGAGTGTGGTTTTCGCAGGTATATTCATCATTTTCAATGGTTGGTTGTGGATTGATCCGGTGGTCAGCCTTGCTATTGTCGTTGTCATTTTTGTCGGCACATGGGGATTGCTTCGGGATTCCATAAATTATGCTGTTGACGCCGTGCCCAAGAGCATAGATATGGCAGGAATACGCGGATACTTTATGGACCTCGATCGGGTTTGCCGCATTCACGATTTGCATGTGTGGCCGCTTAGCACGACCGAAATCGCCCTGACTGCGCATATTGTGGTGAATGACGATTCGTTGGATAATGATTTCCTGCGGAGAATCCAGCAGACTCTTCATGATCGGTTTGGAATCGGGCATACAACGATTCAGATCGAGTCCGCCACGGGCGGGAATGAATGCATGCTGGATCGGGATAAATGCAGATAGAATCAAGTGACATGTGGCATCATCCGGTCTCAAGCACCCGGTAGATTTTGAAATGAGGTGACCACAAACCTTAACAAAGGAGGCCAAAAATGGGAATCCTATCCTGGATCGTAATGGGGCTGATCGTCGGTTTGCTCGGAAAACTCGTCATGCCGGGCAAAGACCCTGGAGGAATTATCATCACCGTCTTGTTAGGGATAGCTGGTGCTTTTGTAGGCGGGTTTATCGGGTCCCGTCTGGGGCTCGGGACAGTCACAGGATTTAACGTGGGGAGTTTATTGCTGGCTATCGGTGGGGCAGTCCTCCTGCTGATTTTGTATCGTCTTATAAAAAAGTAGCACTTTTTGGAGTTTAACCATTCCATGCACCAGATGGCGTGAAGCACATCGGC
>CAYVUX010000181.1:0-6879 GCA_964455075.1 uncultured Desulfobacteraceae bacterium
AGATCGGCCAAAACAGGGCCACTTTGAAGATGAATTTTAAAACTGTACCGTTTTATCTGGAAGCCCTTTATCAACTCGCCTATTTGGCGGTGTTCAGGAAACTCAAGGAACGGCTGGGTTTTGAAAGACTCCGGGTGGCTTACTCCGGCGCTGCCCCCATTGCTCCGGATGTGCTTCATTTTTTTCAATCCATCGGCGTGAACCTCGTGGAGGGATACGGGCAAACCGAGGGAACCGGTGTGACCTGTGTTTGCAGGATGGGAAGGGTGAAGTTCGGCACGGTGGGCCCGCCTCTTCCGGGAACCGAGATAAAGCTGGCGGAGGACGGAGAAATTCTGGTTCGTTCTCCCAGTGTGTTTAAGGGGTATTATAACCAGCCGGAGGCTACCGAGGAAACCATCGTTGACGGTTGGCTTCATTCCGGGGATGTCGGTGAGCTGGATGAGGACGGATACCTGAAGATAACCGACCGCAAAAAGGATATTATTGTCACCGCGGGCGGGAAAAACATCACTCCTCAATACATTGAAAACAAGCTGAAGGCCAGTCCCTACATCAACGACGCGGTAATTATCGGGGATAGGAGGAAGTTTTTATCGGCCCTCATCATGATCGACGAAGACAATGTGGTCAAATACGCCCAGGACCACAAGGTGCAGTTTTCCACCTACAAGGATCTCACCCAAAGTCCGGAAATCAACAGATTGATCCAGGGCGAGGTGGATGCAGTCAACGATAGCCTGGCGAGGGTGGAGCAGGTGAAGAAGTTCACCCTGCTGCCCAAAAAGCTGTACGAGGAAGACGGTGAAGTGACGCCGACCATGAAGGTGAAGCGAAAATATGTGAACGAGGCGTTCAAAGATCTGATCGAGGCCATGTACAAGCGGAGGTAGGGTAGCGGCATCCGCAATAAACCAAACCAAAAACTCCGGGCTTCGGAAGGCCCGGTCGGCGGCTCCTCCGGGAGGGTGCGGCCATTGCATCCTCGAGGGAGCACGCCGTTAGGCGTGCAGGACCTGCAGGATTTTTTTGACTCTTACGCAAAGGAGGATGAGGATGAGAAACAGGAACGGGTTCATGGTGCTTGTCGGCGTTTTGCTTCTATCCATGACGCTGATCTCTTCGGCTTGGGCAGTTCGGGGCGTGACCGACACGGAAATTCGGATCGGTCAGTGGGGGCCGCAGACAGGGCCTGCGGCGCTCTGGGGCGCGGTGGCCCGGGGAACCGGATGCTACTTTGAAATGATCAATGACGAAGGGGGGATCCACGGGCGGAAGATCACCTATTTTTTGAGGGATGACGGGTACATGCCCCCCAGGACAAAAGCCATTGCAAAAGAATTGGTGGAGGACAAAGAGGTATTTGCCTTTGCCTCAGGCGTGGGAACAGCTCCGGGTATGGCTGTGAAAGATTACCTGCATAAGAATAAAGTGCCATGGGTTGGACCGGCGGCGGGTTCCACGCACTGGGCATATCCTCCCACCGAATATCTTTTCGCGGACTATCCGCTTTACTGCGACGAGGCCGCCATCCTGGTGGACCATGCGGTGGAGAAACTGGGCAAGAAAAGGATCGCCTTTTTCTATCAGAACGATGACTACGGCAAGGTGGGCCTTTATGGAGCGGAACTGGCGCTTGAAAAGCACGGGCTGGAATTTGTCACCACCGTCTCTGTAGAACCCATGGATACCGATTTGGGCTCCCACGTGATGAAGCTCAAGGCCGCGGAACCGGATTGCGTCCTCAATTGGGTGCTTCCGAAGCACGGCGCCATTATTCTGGGTGCGGCCGCGAAAGTGGGTTTGAAAACGCAGTGGATGACCACGAGCACGTTGAGCGATCTTCCGGTCATGTACAAGATCAGCAAAGGGCTTTTCAAGGACGTGATCTACACCTCGTTCGCCCAGACACCGGATTCGCAGCATCCTCTGATGCAGAAGTACAGGGCCGCGCACGATAAATTCGCGCCGGAGGATCGATGGGGTGTATTCTTTTACGCGGGATTCTACTTCGTGGAGCCCATGGTAGAGGCCCTGAAGCGGGCCGGGCGTGACCTGACAGTGGAGGGTTTCGTGGAGGCTATGGAAAGCCTCAAAGATTTTCAGGGAATCGGCCCGAAGATCACTTTCGGGCCGGACCAGAGGCAGGGGACCCGCTCTGTTTTTATCAGCAAATGCACGGAAGGGGCAAAGGCGGAACGCCTTTCCGATTGGATGAGCTCCGATATCGACGTCCAGGAAGTGATGAAGCGCCTGGGAAGATAGCTGGAGATCGGACCGAGGCGAACGAGCCCGCTTCTTGCATCCTGCCCGTCGCGAAGGCAGAACGGAAGCGGGCTCGGCGGTTCGGCAGGCCGTTCCGATTGTGGTTGGTGCCGAGGGGTTCCCGGCCTCCGAAATGATTCCTGGGTTTGGCCGTGGGGGTTTGACATGCAACCAGGAATCCGTGGGCCATGTCCGCCCGGTCAAAAGAGCGGGCCTTTCCCGGGAGAAAACGGAAAGGTATCCGGGCTCTCGATCGGGAGCGAAAAAAAGGGGGATATACTGATGAGTTTCCGAGTATGGTGCAGGAATAATGCGAGGACTTTTTGGGCGCTGATTCCGTTCTTGGCACTGGCCTTTGCCCTGAGTTGTGCAACGGCGCCCAAGGATTTTGACCCAAACGTGACGGGTCCTCAATTGATAGTCGACCCGGGGACCATTCGCCTGGGGGTGGCCACGTTGACCAAGACCCCCATTGTGTTCAAGGGAAAGGGGTTCGAGCCCGGTGATTCGGTTTTTGTAAGTCTTCTGGACGTGAAGAAACAAGACGCTACGCGAGATGTACCTCTTGCCGCAGGCGAGGTGGATGAGAACGGCATGTTCACAGCAAGCGTGGGTACACTTGAAAAGGTTACCGAACTGTTGAATGCGGAGATCGGCTCCAATAAGGATCTGGAGACCGTCATTATTGTCAAGGAGCCGCCGATCCCTGAAGGAATTTACCAGGCAAAGGCGGTAAGCATGCTCTCCGACAGAGTGGCGAGCACCGAACTGAAGGTGAAGGGGCCTTCTCTGATGGACCGGTTAAAGGACTGGCTGGGGGGGCTGATGGGCAAGATCGTGAAGAAATAATATCGATACGGATATCATTTCCAAAGAGCCTCCGTCAGGACGGGGGCTCTTTTGTTCTTGTCCGTACACCGAATCCCGCATTGATTGACACGGAGCCTCCATTTCCCTACGCTGAACCAAGCGGCACGATGCCGCGGTTTTTTCTCTTCAGACACGAATTGAAATGAAAAGGAGCAACGGATGGCCGGCGAGAGAATCCGTGTCGAATCCGGAGTGACACAACTGGACAGGCTCCTCGGAGGGCTGTTCATCGGGGACAACGTGGTCTGGCATGACGATGCGGGAAGCCTCGCCTCCGTCTTCTGCCTGAACTTCATTCAGACTTCTCATGCCGAGAACAAGCCGTTGATCTATGTGAGCTTTGACCGGTCTCCCAAGAATCTCCTGGACAAATTGGGGCCCCTGGCCGAGAACCGGCAGCTCACAATCCTGGACTGCTTTACCTACGGCAAAGGGGCGGGTTCCGAAGTCTTTTTGAGATTCTACCATCAAAGCGCATCCCTGTGGCCCTGCCAGATCGAAACGGTAAATAATCCCCGGGAGGTCAAGGAAGTGATGGATGCTCTTTACGGCATCCATGCGACCATGGAGGGGGATGTGAGGTTTGTTTTTGAGAGCCTCACGGGCATGCAAGAGCTCTGGGGGGGAGAAGACCATGTCGTGGAGTTTTATTCTCATTCCTGCCCGAGGCTCTACGAATTGAACACCGTTGCTTACTGGATCATGGAAAAACGTGCCCACTCCCCGCGAGTGAGGGCGAGAATCAACCAGATCGCCCAGGTGGCCATTGACCTTTCCGTGAAAAGAGGGACCACCTTTCTGACCATCCTGAAAGCGGAAAAGAGGAACCTGGAGGCGATGAACCAGCCGTTACGTTACTGGAGCAGAGATCTCTCCGTCCGCTTTGATGATGAAAAGCGGGCCGCGGGCCGGTTCGACATGGGTGTCCGTCTGAAGGAACTCCGCACCAAACGTGGAATCTCCCAGACCGAGCTGGCAAGCCTTGTGGGCGTTACCCCGAGCACGATTTCCCAGGTGGAAAGCAATCTCATCTACCCGTCGGTCACGGCCCTCATTAGGATGGCGGAAGTACTTTCGGTGAAGATCGGAACCATTTTCCAGGAGCGGCCGGATGAAACCGATCGGGTCATCTTTTCGCCCGCGGAGGCGGTTGAGGTAAAATTTCCTGATCTTCCCTCGGATGGTATCCGAGGCCTGCTGTTGACTCCCCTGGATAACGAGCCCAAGGCCGAGCCATACCTGCTTGAAATCCCGCCTGAAACGACCCTTCCCAGTCATTTCTTCATCCACAAAGGAGAGGAGATGGGCTATTTGCTGACGGGAACTCTGCACCTGAAGATGAGCAAAACCGTCCACACCGCAAAGGCTGGAGACCTTATTTACATGTCTCTGGAGAGGCCTTCCCAGTGGAAAAATCCGGAAGTAGAACCCGCCAAGCTCCTGTGGTTTAAGATCAAGTAGAAATTCTCGTGTGGAGCCTGTTATTCATGACACTTTATTCAAGGATATCGGACATATATACATAAAGGGCGGGGGACCCCCCGGTATGAAGAAAAAGCAACGTTTCGTCGCTGTTGAAGAAGCCTTTGCGCACGAGATCGATGAGGCCCGCCATGGCCTTTCCCGTATAGACCGGATCCAGGAGTATCCCTTCGGTCCGGGCGAGCATCTTGACCGCATTGGCCATCTCCGGAGTCGGCAGCGAATAACCCGGCCCGACGTATTCTCCGAAACAGCACACCGCGTCCCTCGGAATATCCGACGGCACGCCCAGCCGCTCGGCCGTCCGCCGCGCCAGATCGTGCACCAGAGGTTCCTGCTCTTCTTTTGTCCTGATAACGTTGATGCCGATTACACGGATCCGGCTGCTGTTTCCGTAGAAGCCGGTTACCAGGCCCGCATGTGTCCCGGTGCTCCCGCTGGCGCAGAGCACGTGGTCGATACGAAGGCCCATGTCAAAGGTCTGGGCCAGGATCTCCTCTGCACAGGCCACGTATCCCATGGCCCCCACCGGGTTGGATCCCCCGGTGGGGATGATATATGCGCGCCTCCCCTCCCGAGCCAGTTGATGCGCCTCCTCCTGCATGACCGCCGTCATATCCGACCCGGACGGGACCACCCGGATCTTCTCGGCCCCCAGGAGGCGAAACAAGAACACATTTCCGCCCGCGTCTGCATCGAAAGATCCGGGTTCTCTCTCCTCAAGAATCAGGCGGCATTTCAGTCCCTCTTTGACGGCCGCGGCCAGGGTAAGGCGGCAATGGTTGGATTGCAGGGCCCCACAGGTGATCAAGGTGTCCACACCCTCATCAATCGCTTCGGCGACAAGGAATTCAAGCTTCCGGGTTTTGTTGCCGCCTCCGGCAAGTCCCAGCAGATCGTCCCGCTTGATGTAGATTCGCGGTCCCCCGAGGTCCGTCGAGAAACGCCGGGCTTCGTCCAAAGGGGTGATCCCGGTGGTGTATCTCCGCCGGGGAAAAAGGGCCAGGTCCATAAGCTCCTCCTTGAAACTTTTGCAAAAATGCGGCCTCTCACCCATTCTCTGCGTGATGCGCAAATCCCCTGCGGGCCGAGCTCACGGCCGAGGGGCAATGGAAGTGGTGGTTCCGGCCTTGATCTTGAAACCGGCTTTCCCAAAACGGAGTGTAGAAAACTCCTTGCCGGGGGTCAAGTTGAGATCAGGTTGGAATAGATGGCGGCTTTCCCGAAGCGTTTTCCAAGCAGCAAAACAAGGAGAAAAGGACTGGATAAGGGAGGGGGTAATCGGTGACAGTCATCGGCCGATGGTGCGGATAGGGTCCCGCCCACCGGCCGATGCAGACTTCTTTCGGGTGGTCAGTTTGCAGCCTGGCGATAATCCCAGATGCCCGTGCCCCGTCCGTCAATGATCTCGAGGGCCTCTTCCCTGTAGGCGTCCATGATATAGGGGATCCCGGTCACCTTCGCCGCCTCTTCCGTCAACGCTGCCAGGTCCCGCCGCGAGATATAGTCAACGCGCCACTTGCGTGCGCCGGCCATGAGCTGCTGAAGACCGACGCGGAGCTTTTCGGCCGCGCTGTAAATTCCGATCGCGCCGAGCGGGAATTCGTCCACTTCGTTGCCGTACATGCTCTTCAACTCCTCATAGCAGACAAAAATCTCGGCTTTGCTGGTCCCGTGTTTGGACACGGTGGAAGGCAGGCCGCCGTCTTCTCCATTCAGCCATCGTCCGATGTTCTTGCCCACCATTCCGGGGATCATGAGACCGCGACCCATGCACACGGCCTTGCAGTAGGGCGATCCAAGAGCAAGCGCCTTGAAAATATGATCTTCGGAAGAAAAGCCGCCCGCAAATGCAATATCCGGCACCCACTGTCCGTTTGTGGCAAGGCGCTTGCCGAGTTCATAGGCCATGGAGTGGAGATAAATGGAAGGTACGCCCCATTCGGCCATCATCCGCCACGGGCTCATCCCCGTGCCGCCCGGGGCACCGTCGATGGTCAGGAGGTCGATTTTTGCATCGGAGGACCAACGGATCGCCATGGCTAGTTCACGCATGGGATATGCCCCTGTTTTGAGGGTGACTCGCTTGGCCCCCAGTTTCCGGATCCGCTCCACTTCTTTCATGAAGCTTTCTTGATCCACGAATCCAAGCCTCGAATGACGCTCGAATTCCTTGATGGCGCCTTCCTTAAATGCAAGTTTGTTGGAGTCCCTTTCCGGGTCGGGCGTGACGATATAGCCCCTCTTCTTCAGTTCGAGGGC
>CAYVUX010000182.1:0-6875 GCA_964455075.1 uncultured Desulfobacteraceae bacterium
CCGAAGATGGCCCGAAGCTGAGATGGGAAAATGGGAAGTTATTTTTGAGTGAGCAATTAGGATGCCCACAACATTGTCAAGCAGGTTCCCTGGGCGTCTACGGACAGTTTCGGCAGATTCGACGCCAGATCCCAGGAAACAAACCAGCTCAGCATGTCCACGGACCTTTCCTCTTCGCCCTCCAGACACGTAGCCACCCCCTCATTGGCTTCCCTCACGGTTGCGAGGATCTGCCTGTCCACCAACGCCAGGGAGTTGAGCTCTTTGAGATGATCGGCGCTCTGGAGCTGCTCAACGGCTTCATCCCAGTGGACGCCCTCCACCTTCTTGCGAAGAACGTAGGCGTTCCCCTTGTCCTGGATGACGAGGAGCGGCGGGTTGGTCTTTATCTCGGCCCCTCGAACCCGGACTCCGACCATCCGGCTGCGGATTCGGTTCAGCAACGCCGTTTTGCGCTCCAGTTCTCGAATCTGCCGGAGCTGAATCCGTTCAAAGATGAACTCCTCGCCGTCAATGACAAGCTCCTTCAGCCGGGTGGGATCAAAGCCCAGGTCCATGAGATCCCCGATGGAAAGCCTCTCCCTGGGGTCTCTCGAGCGGGCCTTCATCCACGCCTTCAGGCTCGGCCTCTGGTAGTTCGGCAGGAAATCGACGAACCGTGCGGGATGCATCTTCAGGGCCTCGGGCAGTCGCAGCCACAGCCCCGCATCCCGCTGCAGAAGGCGGGGAACACCCCCGTAAGAAAACGGGGCATACGTTTGAACGGGCAGGCTCGCGATTTCCGGCCTCAACACGAATTGCTCGAGCGAATCACCGCCGGTATAGCCCAGGAGGTCTGCGATTCTCCTCCTGAAGGCAATGAACTTGGTGGCAAACCGGGTGAACATGAAACGCATGAGGGGATCCGGCTCCTCCTCCCCAATGTGACTTTCGAAATAGGATTCCAGGGCCGCGTAGAGCTCGCGGAACTCGGTGATCGTCCTCTGGACCATCATCTCATTGTCCCGCATGTCAATGGATGCCCGCTTTCTTTTCAGATGGTACATGAGCTTCAGCACGGGCTCCCTCAACTCCCTATCGTGAAAACGCGGAGGAATGTAAATCATGTAGTGTTCGGCCAGATCCGGGATGGCGTCCCCGATCACCGCCTCTACGGGCTCCCACCCATTCTTGTCGTAGATATCGTAGGTGGGATCTCCGCTGGGAATGATGTTGTCGAGAATCCCCACGGCCGATTTCTGAACAAGGAACTCTCTGAAGTGCTCCAGAATTCGATGGCCCAACCCCTTCCTCCGGAAAGGGGCCGCCACCTCCACATACACCAGATAATAGCAAGAGATCGGCTTCTTCAGGTAGAGCATGTTCATCCTTCCAAGATTCTCGCCGGATTCGGCGTTGATCTCGAACACCCGGAAGCCGTTCAGGGATGCCTCGGGTTTCAGCCGGTCGATTTTGCTTCCCAAAACCGTAGCATCCACCAGGTCCCAGAGATTTTGAAAAAGATCCGACATCACGGGGGCTTCGGAGGAGCCCATACGCATCCCTTCATCAATGAGCCCAATGATCCCGAGCCTCTCGTTGACGCCCATTTCACCCGGATCGGTGTCAACGGATCCTTCGGACTGCCCTGTCTTTGGTGTTGCATGCTCCATGAATTCGACTCCGCCAAGGTTTTCAATGAATCGGAACCGGCTCGTTGCCTTTCATGCAAAAAAAAGCGGAGCGTGTGCTCCGCTTTTTGCTCTTGCCTTGTTGATTTCGCGTCGTCACACACTAGGCCATGGCGGTCCTTCCGCAAAATAAAAATAATAGCCAAAAAATATGTGTGCGAGCGGTTTCATCATGACAGATATCCTAACTTCTGCGATTCTCCCTGTCAACCCCTCGTGTTGATCCTTTCCGTTCGTGCCCTTGCTGTTCGCTGCACCTCGAACTCCGAGGTCCCGACTCGCCGCACCGGGTCCGAAAGCCTGCCCCTGGAATCAAGAAAATCCGGGCGGCGCCGTCTTTGCATGAAATACATTGACACGCCAATGACTTTTGGATAAGGACAAGGGAGTTGCAGTCCGCCGGGACTCCGTCTGCGGCATCCGGACTAGAAGCCTGGGATTCCGCCCGGGCGTTTTTTTGCCCGGCTTTGCCCCCGCGAGGGGCCGTCTTTCTGGAACAGTGCAACAGGAGCGGAAAATGTCCAACGTGGTTGTCGTGGGAACGCAGTGGGGAGACGAAGGCAAGGGCAAGGTGGTGGACCTTCTGACCGCAAAGGCAGACTTCGTAGTGCGGTTTCAGGGAGGCGCCAACGCCGGTCACACCCTGGTGGTCGAGGACCGCAAGTTTATCTTCCACATCATTCCGTCCGGCATCCTTTATGAAGGGAAAAAGTGCCTCATCGGAAACGGCGTGGTGGTGGATCCGGAAGTACTCCTTGGAGAGCTCGACAACCTCCGAAAGGCGGGGTTCGGGATCTCCCCGGACAGGCTCTCCCTCAGCGATAAAGCGCACCTGATCATGCCCTATCACAAAGCCTTGGATGCCGCCCGGGAAGCGGCCAAAGGCGTGGAGAAAATCGGGACCACGGGCCGTGGGATCGGGCCATGCTACGAAGACAAGGTGGCAAGGACGGGAATCCGCACTATCGACCTCACGGAACCGGAGGTCTTGGAAGAAAAGCTCCGATTGAACCTCAAAGAGAAGAATTTTCTTCTCAAGGAATTCCTCGGCGCCGAGCCTCTGGAGCCCGCGCCCATCCTGAATCATTATCTAGAGATGGCGGAGGCGCTCTCCGGCTACATTTCCGACGTGTCCGTCGAACTTGACCAGGCCGTTAGGGCCGGGCAAAGGATTCTTTTCGAAGGGGCCCAGGGAACGCACCTGGACATTGACCACGGAACCTATCCCTTTGTGACCTCATCCAACCCGCTCGCAGGAAGCGCCTGCGCGGGCGCCGGGATCGGTCCCACGAGGCTTCATCACGTCCTGGGCATTGTCAAAGCCTACACGACAAGGGTGGGGGCCGGACCGTTTATTACGGAACTGAACGATGAAACCGGCGATTACATCCAGGAGCGCGGCGCCGAATTCGGAGCCACCACCGGAAGGAGGCGCCGCTGCGGGTGGCTGGACCTGGTTGTCGTCCGGGACTCGATCCGGCTCAACGGACTGAGCAGCCTGGCCATTACCAAGCTCGATGTGCTTTCCGGGCTCGAGACGCTCAAGATCTGCGTGGGCTACGAACTGGATGGAAAGCGCGTCGAACACCGGCCCGCAAGCCTGAGCCGCCTGGCCCGATGCACACCGGTTTTTGAGGAGCTTTCGGGCTGGGAGGAAGACATGAGCGAGGCCCGGACTCTTACCGATCTCCCCGACGCGGCCCGGACGTACCTTCAGGCAATCGAGGACCATACCGGGGTGCCCCTTTCCATCATCTCGGTGGGACCCGCAAGAGAAGCCACCATCGCACTTCTGGATCCCTTTTAAACGGCCGCGCGTTCAAACGGCATGCGGCCTCTTCCCACCCCCCGATAAGAGATGGTATAATAAATAAAAAGACGGAACAGTACGCTTCACCCATCTCCGGGATACAGCGGGGCATGAAGCGGCATCCCGCCGCGAAACCGCCCCCGGCCTCCGAAAGGCCTTTTGAAAGAGTAAAGCAATCCATGTCTTCAACCGAGAAGTCCTACGATGTCATCGTGGTTGGGGCCGGTCACGCGGGCTGCGAAGCGGCGCTGGCGGCGGCGAGAATGAGGCATCCTACTCTCTTGCTTACGATCAACCTGGATCACATCGCCGCCATGAGCTGCAATCCGGCTATCGGAGGACTGGCCAAAGGCCACCTGGTCAAGGAGATCGACGCACTCGGCGGCGAGATGGCCAGAAATGCCGACGAGACCGGAATTCAATTCAGGAGGCTCAACACCCGCAAAGGTCTTGCCGTCCAGGCCTCCAGGTCGCAAAACGACCGGGATCTCTACCGCAGGCGAATGAAATCCGTCCTGGAGAGCCAGGAGTGCCTGGACATGCGGCAGGCCATGGTGAAACAACTTCTGGTAAAGGAGGGAAGGATTTTCGGTGTCCAAAGCGACATCGGGGAAACGTTTCTTTCAAAAACGGTCATCCTCACCACGGGGACTTTCATGCGGGGACTCATCCACATCGGCCTGGAGCATTTTGAAGGCGGCCGCATGGGGGACCCTCCTTCCATTTCCTTGTCCCGCCAGATCGAGAAGCTCGGATTTGAAACAGGGAGACTCAAAACAGGAACAACCCCCCGTCTCAACGGCAAAACGATCGGCTACGGCGGCCTGGAGGTGCAGCCGGGCGACGAGAACCCCAAACCCTTTTCATTTTCCACAAAGACGATTCCTTTGCCGCAGGTCCCCTGCCACATCACCCGCACCCTCCCGGCAACGCACGACTTCATCCGGCAGGGCATGGCGAGATCTCCCCTGTTCAGCGGGGTGATCAAAGGGGTCGGGGCCCGCTACTGCCCCTCCATCGAAGACAAGGTCGTCCGATTCCCGGAGAAACAAACCCATCAGATTTTCCTTGAACCGGAGGGCCTTGATACCCTGGAGGTCTATCCCAACGGGCTGGCAACCAGCCTGCCGGTGGACGTGCAGGTCAACATGGTTCGGTCCGTTCCGGGCTTGGAACGTGCGGAGATCCTCCGGCCCGGCTACGCCATCGAATATGACTACATGAACCCCCGGCAACTCATGCCGACCCTGGAGACCAAGCTGGTTGCCGGGCTTTTCTTTGCCGGGCAGATCAACGGGACCTCGGGATACGAGGAGGCCGGGGCACAGGGTCTCATTGCAGGAATCAACGCCGTGCTCAAGGTACGCGGGGAAGATCCGGTGATTTTGTCCAGGGCCCAGGCTTATACAGGAGTGCTCATTGACGACCTGGTCACCAGGGGCACAAAGGAGCCCTACCGGATGTTCACCTCCAGGGCGGAGCACCGTCTCCTTCTCCGCGAAGACAATGCGGATTTCCGCCTCAGGGACCTGGGCCGCCGACTGGGCCTCGTTTCGGACGACCTTTACCTCGCCTTTTGCAGGAAAAGGCGAGAGGTGAAAGGCCTGCTCGCAAGGCTCCGGGAGGTGAAGGTGCGACCGCAGGCCGCAGCCCTGGATCGCTTGAGAGAACTTGGAACAGCTCCTATCAAAAACACCGCATCGCTCGAACAGCTCCTGAAAAGGGGCGATATTTTCCTGGAGGATCTGCGGCTGTTCGATCCGGATTTTCCGGAAGTGGAAGGCTCCGTTGCCGCGGAGGTGGAGACCCGGGTCAAGTACGAGGGCTACATTCTCCGCCAGGAACGCCAGGTGGAAAAGCTCAAACGGATGGAGGACGTACGGTTGCCCACGGGAATAGACTACCGATCCGTTCACGGGCTTTCCACAGAGGTCCGGGAAAAACTGAAAAAGGTCTGTCCCTTGTCTCTTGGGCAGGCCTCGAGGATCTCGGGGATGACGCCTGCGGCGCTTATGGCCATCCAGGTCCATCTGAAAAGGATGGGTGCGGACGATCTATAGAAGAGACCTTCCGATATCTTAACCGGGTGCGGGTCCTTGACCCTCAACCCGGCGTCAGCAGGACCACCGTGCCGAATCGTCCCGTTCGGCCTTCCCCGCGGTACGAATAGAACAGTTCCGGATGGCAGCGGGTGCAGATTCCCGCTACGGAGATGCGCTCCTGTCTCAGCCCTGCTTCCAGCAACTGGCTGCAGCTGACCGCCCACAGGTCGAAGAACCCCTCGCGGAGCATAAAACGGGTGAAGGCTCGGGGAAAGAGTTCGCGGTAGTCCACGAATTGAGCACAGCACGGTCCCAGGGACGGTCCGACAACGGCCAGGAGCACATCGGAATCGCACCCGAAGCGCTCCGTCATCGTCTCGACGGTCCTCCCGATGATGTTGTGCACATTGCCTCTCCAACCACAGTGCACATTGGCCGCAACCGCCTTCTCGGGGTCGTAGAGGATCACCGCCTGGCAGTCGGCCTGCTTCACCAGAAGTCCGGCAAACGGGATGTCCGTGATCATGGCATCGGCCTCGGGAGGCGCATCCGAAAACCCCTGCGAAACCCGGCTCTCCAAGACCACGACGCCGGTTCCGTGGCGCTGATCCATGAAACGCAGATCTTCCGTCCCGGCCGCCTCTCCCAGTCGCCGGAGATTTTCGTCCACGCAAACAGGATCGTCGCCTACGGCATAGCTTGTGTTCAGGGAATCAAACGGAGGGGGACTCACGCCCCCGTGCCGGGTGAACACCCCGTGGTAAAACCCGTGCAGACCCGTGATCTGCGGAAACCGCAAACAGGGGATCCCTCCGGTGGAGGAATGTGACATGCGGTCAAGTCCAAGAACAGCGACTTCGGGAAAGACCTCCCGAAGCATTGACCCCCCCAATTTGTCCAATCCCCCGGCTTCACCGGGACAGGCCCCGTCGTTGTCGGGACGGGTCCGGGTCATGCTCAAATCTTGATCCTCGAAATATTACGCATATTCCTGCGGTTGACCCCGCCTGTCAGGGCGGGACGTCTTCCTTGCCTTGATCCGCCTGGCGCAGAAACTTTTTTAAAGCGCTATCGGTGGGGAAAGGAAAGAGAAACCTTGGCCGTGCAACCTCATTTGACCCCTGCCGGAGAGACCCTGGCCGCCCGGAGATTATCGATAGAGCTCTTCACGACACAGGCTCTCTTGCTTACCGCTGCTTCCTCCCGGACCTGACGGGGTTCGCAAGCGCCTGTTACGTGAGGTCCACCGCTTCTCCATGGGCAACCCCGGGCCATCCGGAGCAGTGATCTCCTGAAGGCCTTTCGACCCCGCATGAGCGGATTTCGGGTTACAGGGCACCGCTAGCTCCCCGT
>CAYVUX010000183.1:0-3838 GCA_964455075.1 uncultured Desulfobacteraceae bacterium
TCTTTTTTTGCAAAAAAACCATTTTTTCTTTCAAACAGCTAAAATGTTACAAAAAATGAAATACCCAGGGGGAGATGGACAGGAGCCAAATCAACGGGTGATAACCCTGCCCAAACGAGGAGCCTGTTCAGATTATCCACCACAAAGTTGGCATATTTGAAAAACCCGATTAAGCAAACGTTTGTGGCCAGGCCCAAAAACAAGAAAAGGCGTCTTCGGAAGTCTCCTATGTTCCGGTCTATTAACCCTCCAAGGACATAATTGGCCCCAATGGATACGAGCAGGAGATAGACAAAATAAATCTCCCCCCATGCATAAAAAAGAAGGCTTGCGAATAACAGGAGGATGTTTCGAAAAGGCAAACAATAATAAGAAATCAGAACAAAGGGGAGAAAATAGAAAAGGAATGTGACCGAGCTAAAAACCAAAACACTCTCCATAGGGCAATGCTATTTTATTTTCCATAATAGACCTTTTACTTCTCTATAGTAGCTTGGTCCATACCGAAATCACCGAATTTTTAATGTTTTTCTCACCCCCTGCCCCTATATCCAAATATTGTGGTTCTTCCGGAAAATGAGTACCTCTTAGAATACGGATCGCTCTTTAAGAGAGGAAATGTTCCGCTTTTCCCACTCCTTCTCTTCTTAAACTCCGGCTTCGAGACTGTGTCGCACTCTGAAAAAACGTCATTCCGGACGACCGACGCGAAGCAAGGGAGATCCGGAATCCAGGAAAAGGAGGCCGCATCGTGAACTTCTGGATCCCGGATCGCACCCCGTTTCACGGGGCTTGTCCGGGATGACGAATTGCGACATAGCCTGTTTCCACGCAATGAGCAGTCAACCCTCAGGCCAAAATCAGAATGCGAAGATTTCTCACTCCCCTTCAAAGATATATGGACGTAAGAACAGGATTAATCCTTTGGCAACCTTTAGGTACTCATTTCCCGGAAGAAACAATATTGTCCCCGATTTTGCATCCATTCTCTTCATTTGTGAGCTTCGAAGGAAGCAAAAACCTGCTAATGACTTCCGCAGCAATCAACCATAAGCGCTCCTCTGACACGGACGTCATTTTACATATCCCAACCCCCTTAACTTCTCTATGGTTTCCCGGTCGATCTCATCCTTTAGATCAACCTCCGATCCCTCTTCTCGCACCAGTGCCAAATGCGGTTTAACGAACTGAAAATGGTACTGCAATAATACTTTAAACCGTTTACCAATGTTATCCATCTCGCCAGGGTCATTTTGAATGTCAAGAAGCATCTGATTCCAAGGATGGTGAATATATTTGAATTTGTCGCTTCTCACGCATCTTGCCTCGGGTTCCAGGCTTTCAGAATAGATATATGCGTCGGAATGCGCCTCTTTCGAGATCAAGGAAAGAAGGCTTACTCCATGAAACTTTTCTTCATTCTCAATATTGAAAATATCCAGAAGGGTACACGCCATATTTCTCAAGCTGGTGACGGTGTCGACTTTTTTGGCCGTTGCCGGCCGACCTTCAGGAAATCTCACAACAAAAGGTATGTGAATGGCTTCATCATAAACCATAGGGCCGTGAGTAATAAATCCATGCTGATTAAAAGCTTCACCATGGTCGGAAGTAAAAATCAAAATTGATTTTTTTAAAACCTCCTGTTGCTTCAGATATGAATAAATCCTTTCAGCGATGCTGTCGGCATATAATATGTTTGCGTCATATAGAGACACGATATATTCGAGCTTTTTATCGTTCAGCTCTATCTCTCTTTGCTTTATCTTACCCAAGTTTTGAGAGGTCGCTTCCACGGCACCGGGAAATTTATCCATGAAAATTCTATAAATCTCCGGAGGATCATAGGGAGAATGGGGCGGGATTAAATGAATATATATGTATTTACTTCCGCTTTTTAAGTCAATTTTGTCCAAAGCGGATATAACTTGATCCGGTTCTTTGCTGAATTCTTCCTGGTTATAAACTGTGGAGAAACCCTCGTTCAAACCCCATCGCTTTTTAAAAAATGGATGATCACTAATTAGATACGTTTCTACATTATTCTTTGATAAGGATCGATTAATATTGGTCAAGGATCTGTTCAAGCGATCTTCCTTCTTTACAAGACCGTGGGTTCCGGAATAACGTGACGTAAAAAGCGTTCCCACAGATGCAAGCGTATACGGTGCATTGGCGAACATATTTTCGAAAACCACTGCTTCCTCGGCCAGCCTTTCCAAAAAGGGCGTAGTTTCCCTTTTATAGCCATAAAGGCTCGAATGGGCCGCATCAAAAGCATCAAAAACGACATAAATCACGTTTGCCTTTTCCAGGCCATGTCTTGTCTTTTCTCCCAATTGATCCGGTTCTCTAAACCGACTCTTAAAACCAGGAGACAACAGTGTAATATCCGACCATTCGATAAAGGTGGATTGCTTCGCGTCGTTGGTATCAGGTGAACTGTACTCCGCCCAAAGTGTAATCTCTACGAAGTTATCGGCGAATTTCGACAAATCGATCTTTTTCGATGTTTCCCTGCGTATCTCAAAAACCTCCGAAGGGATCTTATCTGATTTTACTTTGATACATGGAAATAGAGTCTTTTGTTGAAACTCAACATCGAACACGAGGCTACATTCGGCAGGTATATACTCATAGTAGCACAAATACGTATCCGGAGGTTGCTTGATTTTTTCTTTTGTAAATACGAGCTTATTCTGACGGAAAGGCGCCCGATTCAACCTCTGGAAGTCTATTGCCCTGAAGGCTACCGATCTTTCGAAGTCAGGTCGCCACGTTGATTTCTGAACTTTTTCGACATAGTCATACCTGAATTCAAGGTAATTAATGCCGTGTTCCATCAAATCCTTCGCGACCTCCAACTGGTAGCGACCCCATTGATCCCTTAGCTCAATTGATCCAACGTTTTGATCGTTAACGAAGACAGAAATTCTTTGCCTTTTTTTTTCACTCGGCAGAAAAGGCCGGCATTTTATATTCAGCATCAGCCCTTCATTGGCTTTCCAGACAAAGATAAGGCTGCTTTCCGGGCCATCGGCCCACATTCCATTGGAGTCAACATACTTCGTCCATCCGTAGATCAAATGATCATATACTTCCCTTTTTGTAAAATCGATCGAGCGAGTGACAGGAAATTTTTCTGCTCTGTCAAATTCCTTGATCAGATTCTTTTGCGGCGAAGCGTCTTCTGCAGAGCCTGGATCCGGAACCAATTTTTGTCGAGATCGTTCATCCTGCGAATCAACGGAAATACCGGATGTTTCCTCGTTTCCGCAGGAAAAAAGACACAACGTTAATGCAAATGTTATCAAGGCGTATAGGCGAATCATATTTTGTTCTCCCAATGCTAAACCTCCTCTGTCAAACTCAATTCTTAATAGACTTGGATGCTTTCTTTGTATGATCTTTTGTGTACATTAAAAAAACAGACATGACCTTATTATCTATAAGAATTCTCTTTGAGAAACCTTACCATCGAACATATGAACGGATCATGCAGCAAAACCGCTTCCGGCGTCTGAATGGCAGTCGCATAGTAAAATATGCAATCATTCCCCATCTGCCCGGGAAAGCCGACTCAAAGCCATCAAAGGGATGATTAGCCGCGTGCGGAAAAAAGGAAAAGGTTAGACCATATCCTTGACACGGACTGGGACAAAAGTCGGGACGATGAGCATTTCGGTCAGGGTCTCAGACCTCCACCCCGAATGCCCTTTTCAAGGCAAAACCGGTCGCGATAGATACCACGAAAAAAATCACAATCCAATGCAGATGCAATCCGAAGAGACTGTATTCAACGGCCGGGTATTCGACCTTTATGTAATCGATGCCCCAA
>CAYVUX010000183.1:3848-5924 GCA_964455075.1 uncultured Desulfobacteraceae bacterium
GATCCGGAAGCCCTTCCTCCAGGGGGTAGATCAGTCGATCAAGCAAGCCTCCGGACGCCCGCATCGGAGATATTCCCCTTGCGTGTCTTCCTACGGACACGGTTTTATTCAGTTGTCCCTGGCTCAATAAGATGGCCACCTCGTGGACCCCTTTCTCAAGGGCCTTGATCCTCCAGTTCACCTCATTTTCGGAGGAGATTCTCAGCGGATCCGTTTCCACCTGAACGCCCTTCAAGGGTTTGGCCGTCGCTTCCTTTTGAAAAGAAGTCGTGTCCTCGTATTTTAGTTTGAGAATTGCGGAATCACCGACCTTCAAAGGCGATCTGTCAAACCGCACACCTACCTGAATCATAATGAGCACGACCGGTATGATCAGCACCGCCATGGGTTTCAGTGAGTGCTTCATATAGGTGAGATTCAGCCTCAGGATCTTCTTCTGCGCTTCAAGCATCAGCCCCAGATCGTCTTTGAAAAGACGAATTTCGAAAAAATGGGCCTTGATTCTGTCCTTCACCTTTCGGATGCCCTCCTGATTCGACGTGTAGCGAAAAACCAGGAGCATCAAAAGTCCTGTCAAAACAGAGATCGCCAGAAGACCCCATAGAGGAGGCAAATGCATAAATGGGTAGAAAAGCACATCAAACATCTTGCAGAAAGCCCAGTTGAAAGTGTCCATTTTCGTCGCGTATTAAAATCCGTACCTGTTTTTGCTCTGGGAAGCCGTCGAATTGCTGTCTTACCGGGGGCCGTCGGGAAGCACTCGGATGCAAGGCTTGCGCAGTGATGAGGGTCCAGGGTAACGCCGCTCGCGAGATCCCGCTTCAGCGGGGAGATGGGTGATTTCCTACAGCCTGCTAGGAGATGTATCCCAGTCCTTTCAGTCTCTCTTTGATGACATCGTCATCCTCGGCGTCTTCCAGCTTGGCAAGCTCTTTTTCCAGCGCATGAGCGATAAACTCCTCGGGAGAAGAATAGCCGGCAAGATTTGCATACCGTTTTATCCTCTCCATCAGATCTTTGTCCAGTTTGACTTTTGTGCCGAACATGAAGTGTTGCCTCCCCGCTATAGATTATCCGAATATGGAACGACCGATCATTTCCTTGGGAGTTCCAACACCGAACTCCTTTAGAATGCTGGGGCCGAGGTCTTGAAGAGACGGATTGGTATTTCGAAACGGCCGGCTGCAGAGGAAAACCCCGCGCAGGAAGGAGGGGTCCATACAATGGTCTCCACTCCACTTGTCCTCGTTGTCTACAAACTCCTCCAGGGGGTAGGATCCCAGAATAGTGTCCCAGGAAGAGCGATATTCCCGGTTGTACCCCACAATGAGATCGGGCGCCGCTTGGGTATGAGGACCGCGATATACCTCCCTGGGCCGATAGACGCCCGAAATCGCCCTTTTGCCCGTAAGCGGGTCCTTCAGCCGGCAAAGCCGCTCTCCGATCTCCCGGACAAGGCGCTCGGCTTCTTCGCCTTCCTTGACCACGCCGTTCTTCTCTCTCCCTTCCAGATTCAGATAAAGGCTGTTGATTCCCAGGCCATACGCCTTTGTCCGAGACCAATCGATGTTGTCAAAGAATTGGGTTTCCTCCTGGCTAAAGGGATCGTAAAGGTTCGCATAGCCGTTATTCAAAAGCCACGTGTTCAGGTTGAACCCCCTGCGGAATGACACAAAGCCGTGATCCGACATGACCATCAGGGTGGTTCTGTCATCCATGACCGCCATGGCTTTTCCAATGACTTCGTCCATCTTTTCGTAGAGATAGGGAATGAACCATCCAAACTCTTTGTGCACTTCCTTGCTGAAAAGCGGGTGAGCCGGGTCCATGGCCCTCCAGAACATGTGCGAATTGAGATCCAGGCTGGAAAAGTAAAAGAAGAAAAACCCTTCGCGAAACCTGTTCAGTTCGTACCCGTAGAATTTCAGCCTTTCGTTAAGGACAAAGAAGGCCTGATCCAGGTATTCGCCGTCGGTAAGAATACGATTGGACAGCGCCTTGGTATCCTCGGGCATCCCCTGCGTATAGAAGCAACCCACTTTCCGGGCGAGATCCCTGGCGTAATCATCCGGAGTT
>CAYVUX010000183.1:5934-6870 GCA_964455075.1 uncultured Desulfobacteraceae bacterium
GGCATCACCGGCTCCCTCGGATCGATATTGATCGGGGAGACGTACATCTTGAATTCCGGATGGAGTTCCTTCAAGTAAATCCGTAGTATGCCCGAGGCCGTCTCGAGATAGGGAAGCATTTCAAATTTCACGGTCAGCCAGTCACTCCATTCGCCCTCCTTCAGGAGGATTTCCTGACCCTGGAGTTCGATCCTGGCGACCGGGTTCACCGGATCCATCCTTACAGTGAACGGGACTTTGCACCGGGGCTTGCCTTTCCTGAAGGTGTTTTGCGGACCCACCAAATCCGCGGTCACCGTGTCTTCCCGCACCTCCACCGGAAAAACCGCTCCTCCGCCCATGCTGCTCGCCTCCTCGGGAGGGGAAACGGTGTAATAGGAGAACGTGCCGTACGTTCCCAGGATATCCGGCGTTCCCATGCCGGATAGCGTTCGGGCATCGGACTCCTCGGGCGGAAAGTTGGACGGAATACGAAAAATCGTGCTCTCCACGCCGTGCCGCCCGAGCACGTTCCAAAAAGCCTCTCCCCCTCGCAAGAGATTCATCTTCCCGGGGCTTAAGGGAATCACCCAATCACCCAGGGAAATTTCCCTCTCGGCGGGAATCGTCCGGGAGGTAGAGAGATGCGGCGTAAAGGTCTCGGGCTCCCGGTGAATGAAGTCGAAAATCCCGTGACCTCCCGGGTTCATGCCCGTAATGAAATTGGCCCAGGCTACAGGGCTCTGAGGAGGGGTGCTGGTGCCGAGGGAACAAAAGCCCCCCATCTCTGAAAGCTTTTTTGCATGAGGCATCTTGCCCTGAGCCATGAAGCGTTTCAGCAGATGTGGATCCATCCCGTCAATTCCCAATACCATGACCCGCCTTTGCCTTTTCCCGCTGAACGCCGGACGTCCCAAGGGGTTCAACCCCATGAGGCCGGCTGCGCCCAGGGCTCCG
>CAYVUX010000184.1:0-5365 GCA_964455075.1 uncultured Desulfobacteraceae bacterium
GACCCAAATCTGAGCGTCAATTCTGTGAATTTATTTTTGAGTGAGCCCTAAGGGGTTTATCAAGAGCCAGACATCATCCAAAGGCCGATTGCAGCTATGCGGCGGAAACGTTTTCCTCACACCTGCCGGCCCGGAGACGCTCATACCGGCCGGCAATGCACAAGGCGGCGACCGCTCCGGCGGCATCGATCAACTCGGGAAGGGAAATCCTCTGATTGAAGCCGCCCAAATGCGGCCCGCTCGAGATGGTGATGTCTGCTGCAGCTTGCTTCGGGCCTCTTACGGCGTTGAGGTCCATTCCCCGCCGGATCAGGAACCCCCGGAAGGTCGTGTCGGTCATTTCCTGCTGGTCTCTAACGTGCAGGATTTCTTCCATATGACGGTCCACTCCCATTTCTTCTATCATGCGATCCGTGAGGAAAGAGAGATCCAGAGGGAGGTTTGCGGAAAATGGAACGCCCACAAAGCCCTGGTAGTACCGGGCAAAGATTCCGAAAACCACGTTCTCAAAAAAGGGCCGATCAAAGAGGTTTCGAGCGTCAGCGGGCTTTCCGGACGGATCCATGCCGATCCTTCCGGGATCCTTGGAGCGAAAGTAGCTGCCTGCAAGGAGCTGCAGGCTCAGCAGGTGGGTGCCGATGTGGGGATAGAGATCCCGGCTTTTTCCACGGATTGCGATGAAATGCTCGAAATCACGGATGCCTGTGTGTCCTATGTTCGGGTACCGGCAAGACTGAACCCACCGGTCCAGCCTCCCTCCGCGCTGCCATCGGTAGCGTCCAAGATCTTCTCTGCGTCGCCGCTGCACCCGATTATGGAAAAGAGGGATGGGAGCGGTGTGGACAATCCCGCGGGAGGTCAGCCTCCCCAGAAGCCAAGAGTTCCGAAAAATGACCTCCCGGAATTGCTCGGGCGGGAGCCGGCCGCGCTCCGGCGCTTCGTTCGGATAAAGAAAGTATTCCGGATCGGCAAGAAATGCAACAGCATAGCCCAGGGAAACCTCGCCGTGTGAACGGAGATTTCCTTTGGGTGGCGGGAATCGTCACATATGATAGAGCTCTTCACCCAGGGTGCGGATCCAGTTGCCTTCCATGAGCTTCAACGCCTCCTCCAGGGAGGCCGGCCCGATAATCAGCACGGTGATGTTGCCCGTACCGATACAGGGGTAGATGTAGTCCACATTGATGCCGGCTTCCTTAAGGGGCCTCAGCACAGCATTCAATCCTCCGGGATGGTGGGGGGTTTCGCAGGCCATGACGTCCTCGGTCTCCGCTCTGTAGCCCGCCGTTTTTAATACATTGAACGCCTTTTCCGGATCATTGGCCACGAAGTGAAGCTTTCCTTTGTCCTTTTCGGTGGCCACATAAAAGGCGAGGATGTTGATGCCGTTGGCTCCCAGCAGGTCGCTCACTTCCGAAAGCGTACCGGGCTCGTTTTTGAGCAGGAGGTTGATCTGTTTTACACTCTTCATGGTTTAGGCTCCTGGTGAAACATGTTGCGCGCCCATTTCCAGAGCCTTTTTGTTCAGCTCCATGAGGCTCGCTTTTTTGCCTTTTACGATTTCCATGAGACCGTTCAAGAGGGACTCGGGAGTGGTGATTTTCGTCTTTGCCGCAAAGGCGCCGAGCATGATCATGTTGAGCGTTCGATCGCTCCCCAGTTCTCTGGCGATGTCATTGGCGGGCACCTTTACCACATCCACGTCCCCACGGCTTGGTACCGTGTCAATCAGGCTGGAATTCAGGATGATGACCCCGCCTTCCCTGACGATGCTCTCGTACTTGACCAACGAGGGCTTGTTCATCAGAACCGCGTAATCCGGCGATGAAGCCACCGGCGAGAATATTTCTTCGTCCGATACGACCACGGTGCAGTTGGCCGTCCCCCCGCGCACTTCCGCTCCGTAGCTGGGAAGGTAGGTGACCTCCTTTCCGTCTCTCATGGCCGCTACGGCCAACACATAGCCCATCATGAGGACGCCCTGTCCTCCGAATCCGGAAAAAACCGTTTTTTTGGTCATGGTGTACTCATTTCCTCGTCCGGCTCTTCTTCCTGGTCAAGATCCCCCACGGTGTCTTTGATGACTTTCAAGGGGAAGATTTCTGTCATGGCTTTTTCCACCCACCTCATGGCCTCAACCGGCTGCATCTTCCAGTTGGTCGGGCAGGGCGAGAGGACCTCCACAAGCGAGAAGCCCAGACCTTGCATCTGGGTTTTGAAGGCCTTGGTAATGGCCTTTTTTGTTTTCCGAATGGTCTTGGGAGAACTGACCGCGGTTCGTTCTATGTAGGCGGTCCCCTTGGCAATGGCCAGCATTTCGCTCAGATCCAGGGGCCCTCCATCCCGATTTATCTCCCGGCCCCCAGGGGTGGTGGTGGAGTTCTGTCCCAGCAAGGTGGTGGGGGCCATCTGGCCTCCGGTCATGCCGTAAACCCCGTTGTTCACAAAGATGATGGTGATGTCTTCGCCTCGGTTTCCCGCGTGAATGGTCTCCGCGGTCCCAATGGCCGCAATATCACCGTCACCCTGATAGGTAAATACCACCCGGTCGGGTAGCATTCGCTTGATGCCCGTGGCCACGGCCGCTCCCCTGCCGTGAGGCGCCTCGCCCATGTCCACGTCCAGGTAATTATACGCCAAAACCGCGCATCCGGCGGGCGGGACGCAGACGGTCTTTCCCCCGATATGGAGTTCTTCGATTACCTCGGCGATCAACCGGTGAATGATGCTGTGCCCGCAACCGGGACAGTAGTGAAAGACCGCCTCTTTTAGATATTCGGGTCTTTGGAAAACCTTCTTCATGATGTATCAGCTCTCTTCCAGGTGCTGCCGGTGGTACAGCGTGTTGATTTCCTTGGCAATCTCCTCCGGTGTGGAGATTATGCCGCCCGGGCGGCCGTAGAAGTGCACATGGCCCCTGCCTTCGAGGGCAAGTTTGACATCCTCCACCATCTGACCGGTGCTCATTTCAAAGACCAGGAAATCCTTGATGAAACGGCCCATTTCCAGCAGGGTTTTGCTGGGAAAAGGCCAGAGGGTCACCGGCCGAAAAAGGCCCACTTTAAGGCCCATCTCCCGTACTCTTTTAACAGCTCCCTTGGCGATCCGGGCCGCGGTACCGTAGGCGATGACGACCATGCGGGCATCGTCCACGAGGTAGGTTTCTCCTCGGGTGATCTCCCGCGCAATCGCCTCGTATTTCCTGGCCAGCTTCCAATTGTGATTTTCTTCCACCGAGGTATCCAGAAGCAGGGAAAGGATCACCCGACTCGGTCTTCCGTCTGCTCCGTCCAGGATCCAAGGCTTGGGAGGCAAGTTCGCCAGGTCGATGGGTTCAGGAAAAACCACCGGTTCCATCATTTGTCCCATCATGCCGTCGCCCAAAATCATCACGGGCGTCCGGTACTGGTCGGCGTATTCAAATGCCTTCCGCGTCAGGACCGCCAGTTCCTGGCCTGATGCCGGCGCCAGGACGATTACGCGGTAGTCTCCGTGTCCGCCGCCGCGGGTCGCCTGAAAATAGTCCCCCTGTGATGGAGCGATATTTCCGAGCCCCGGCCCTCCCCGCATGGTATTCACGATGACCGCAGGAAGCTCCTGTGCAGCCAGATAGGAGACGCCCTCCTGCTTGAGGCTGATCCCCGGACTGGACGAACTGGTCATGGCCCGAGCGCCGGCCATGGCCGCACCGATGACCATGTTGACGGCCGCCAACTCGCTTTCGGCCTGGATAAAGGATCCTTCTCCGCCGAGGCGGGCCATGGCGCCGGCCATATACTCTGTCAGCTCGTTCTGCGGGGTGATGGGGTAGCCGGCGTAGAAGCGGCAACCCGCGCGAACGGCCGCTTCCCCGATTACATGGCTTCCTCTCATCAGTACTTTTTCACTCACGGTACACCTCTATGGCAACATCCGGACAGACCGTGGCGCAAAGGGCGCATCCGGTGCACGTTCGAGTCTCGTCCTGGGTCTCTGTCTCCTCGGTCCGGGCGGGATAGTATCCCTTCTGGTTCAACGAATCCGATAAGGAGATGGTATGGTTCGGGCAGACGGCTATACAAAGGCCGCAACCCTTGCAAAGCTCACGGTCAATAATGATTTTGCCTCTTTTCTTGTTCTTGGACATAAGCTACAACCAGCAGCATGAGCCTGCGCGAAGTGCAGGGCTCTGCTTCTCATGTGGTGGTGGTGAGACCTTGTCCGAAATCGTGTTCGTCCATGGGCTGATTTTTTGGACGAGTGCCGGTCTCCCATTTAGAAATTGTTCAGATGGAAACACCGGGCATGCTTTTCAAAAGCCTCCCGGGCTTCCGGCCGTGCGGCCGGTTCTTGACGTAAACATGAATATGTAAGTTTAGCCATTGCATTTGTCAAGTTCTTTTTAGAGAACGGCGCACCACACACCGCACATGGAATGGTGAAAAAATCTTTGAAAAGTCCGTTTCCTTTCTGCTATGGTCATGAGCTTGAGAAATTGTTCACAGGTTTAACCCTTTTCATTGGTGCCCGCAGGTACTTTTCGAGCATTTGTGGGTTTCCGATTTATAAATGTGTCCGCCTGAGGCGGATTCTTCAAACACAGGACTTCCGGGGACCCGCCCGGAGGGTGGGGACCGAGCACCCTTTAGGGAGCAAAGAAACCGGGCCGTTCATGGATGGAAACCAATTCATTGTCCTTCAGGAGTAGTCATGGGCTCTGAAAACACCGTTACTATTGATGGTCAGACATTCGCGTACAATCCAGGGGAAACCATCCTGGAGGTCGCTCAGCGAAACGGAATTGAGATCCCCACCCTTTGCTACCTGAAAGGGGCCGCTCCGAGCGGCGCGTGCAGAATCTGCGTAGTAGAGGTGGAAGGGGCGCGGAACTTGGTCGCCTCGTGCGCCGCCCCCGTGGGTCCGAACATGGTGGTCAAGACGGATTCCGAGAGGGTAAGGAGAGCGAGAAAAACCAACCTGGAGCTCCTTCTTGCATCCGGGCACCATAACTGCCTCGCCCAGGAGTTGGATGCAGAAACCTGGTCGGATTTTCAGCTGAAAGCCCTTTCCCCTGAGGAACACAGAGAGGTGTGCCCCGCCTACGGAGAATGCCGGCTCCAGGATTTGGCGATCCAGTACCAGGTGAAAGGTGGGCATTTCACGCCGGCGGAAACCCCGTATCCCATTGAGAACGTGAATCCCTTCATTGTGCGTGATTTTTCCCGGTGCATCCTTTGCGGGCGCTGCGTACAGGCATGCAACGAGATCCAGGTCAACAACGCCATCAGCCTTGGATACCGGGGCTCTCAGTCCAAGGTCGTAACCAGGGGGGATCGAGCGCTCAAGGATTCGGACTGCGTTTTCTGCGGAGAATGCGTCCAGGCCT
>CAYVUX010000184.1:5375-6864 GCA_964455075.1 uncultured Desulfobacteraceae bacterium
CTGATCCCGAAGAAGGCGCTCGAAGAGCCGTGCCTCCCGCTGGAGGCCGCAAAGATTCGGACGACCTGCACATACTGCGGAGTGGGTTGTCAGCTATATTTGCATGTGAAGGAAGGCCGGGTTGTGCGGGTGACGGGGGTGGAGGGTCTCGGACCGAACTACGGAAGTCTTTGTGTGAAAGGCCGATTCGGATACGATTTCATCAATGATTCAAACAGGCTGAAGAGGCCGTTGATTAAAGAGAACGGGTCCTTCAGGGAGGCGTCCTGGGAAGAGGCGCTCGACAAGGTGGCCGATAGCCTCTCCGCCGTCAAGGCGGAAGCCGGGCCCGACGCCGTCGGTGTTCTCTCCAGCGCCAGGATTACCAACGAGGAGAATTACCTTGCCCAGAAGTTTACCAGGGCGGTCATCGGCACCAACAACATAGATCATTGTGCGCGGCTCTGACACTCCTCCACCGTGGCCGGGCTGGCCGCTGCATTCGGAAGTGGTGCCATGACGAATCCCATCGAAGACATCGAAGAATCGGATGTCATCCTGATCACCGGATCCAACACCACGGAAAACCACCCGGTGCTTTCCTCCTATGTCAAAAGGGCGGTGACCCGGAAGGGGGCGAAACTGATCGTCGTTGATCCCCGCAAAATTCCGATCGTGCGGTTCGCCACGCTCTGGCTTCGACCGAACCTGGGGAGCGATGTGGCCTGGATCAACGCCATGATGCACGTCATTGTCAAAGAGGGACTGTTTGACGAAGCGTATGTCCAATCCCGGACCGTGGGCCTCGATGAGCTGAAAAATACCTTGGAACGATACTCTCCCGAGAGCATGGAAGAGATCACGGGAATCCCCAAGGATCAGATCGTGGAGGCCGCACGTCTTTATGCCGCCGCGCCCGCCGCGTCCATCCTCTATGCCATGGGAATCACCCAGCACACCACGGGAACAGACAACGTGAAATCGTTGGCCAACTTGGCGATGCTCTGCGGAAACGTGGGAGTCCGGGGGGGCGGAGTCAACCCCCTTCGCGGTCAGAACAATGTCCAGGGCGCCTGCGACATGGGGGCACTTCCCAATGTCTATACCGGCTATCAGAAGGTGGACGACGTAGCCGCTCGCATCCGCATGGGCGAGGCGTGGGGGGTGAAAGGGCTGCCAGAAAAACCCGGGCTCCCAGTGACCGAAATGATGGGCCGCATTCACCAGGGAGACCTGAAGGCCCTCTACGTGATCGGAGAGAATCCCATGGTTTCCGACCCCGACCTCAATCATGTCCGGGAAAGCCTTGAGCGACTCGACTTCCTGGTGGTCCAGGACATCTTTCTGACCGAGACGGCCAGCCTGGCCGATGTGGTGCTTCCTGCAACTTCTTTCGCAGAAAAGGACGGCACGTTCACCAATACGGAGAGAAAGGTCCAGCGTGTAAGAAAAGCGGTTCCTCCCCCAGGGGAGGCCAGGGAGGACTGGAAGATCATAGGGGAGCTGTCGG
>CAYVUX010000185.1:0-6848 GCA_964455075.1 uncultured Desulfobacteraceae bacterium
GACCGTGCCTGGCTGCCGATCCCGCGGGCCGGGGTGTTGATGATCCGCTCGAGGGCGACCTGGTCCCGGGGATTGATCAGGACCCGCAGGTAGGCCACAATGTTCCGGATCTCTTCCCGGTGAAAAAACCCGACCCCTCGGGCCATCTCGTAGGGAATGTCCGCTTCGATCAACGCCTGCTCAACGGCGCGAAGAAGGGAATTAACCCGACAGAACACGGCGATCTCGGAGAAGGAGGTTCCCTGCTTGGCGGCTTCACGGACGATGGCATCCCGGTTGCGGGAGACCACCTGGCGGCCCTGGTGCACCGTGATGGCGCAAAACCGGCACCCCCCGAAACAGCCCCTGTGAGTGGTCAGGGAAAACCGAATGGTCTCCAGGGCCCGCACCTCTCCGGCCTGCCTGTAGAAAGGGTGCACCTCCCGCGTATAGGGAAGCGCATAGACGGCATCCAGCGCATCGGGGGCCGGTGGTTCAGGCGGCGGGTTCTGGACCAGATACCGGGTATCCTGCTGCTGAATCAGCCTCCGGCCGGTCCTCGGGTCCGCCGCGTTGGCGTAGAAAAGCTCGAACGCGCGGATGAATGCCTGTTTGTCTTCCCGTACGCGGCTATGGGCGGGGAGCTCCAAGTCCTGACCGTTCAAGCGATCATCCGGCCGCGGAGGCTCGGGGCTGATGTAGCAGAGACCACGCAGGGTGTGCACTGCTACCCCATTTTTCAGCTTGTGCGCCAGCGCAACCACGCTCTCGTCGGCCATGCCGTAAACCAGAAAGTCGGCCTTGGCGTCGAAAAGGACCGAGCGCCGCACCGAATCGGACCACGCATCGTAGTGCGATATGCGCCGCAGGCTCGCCTCGATGCCGCCGAGCACAATGGGCCGGGTCTGTTTGAAATGGCGCCGGATCAAATTGCTGTAAACAATAACTGCGCGGTCGGGCCGACATGTGTTTCGGCCGCCGGGAGTCATGTCGTCCGTTTTGCGCCGCCGTCCCGAAGGGGTGTAGTTGGCCACCATGGAATCTACGTTTCCGCCGGTTACTCCCCAAAAAAGGATGGGTTCTCCAAGCCTTTGAATATCACGGCCATCACGGACGTCCGGTTGGGCGATGATGCCAACCCGAAACCCTGCGGCAAGCAGCACCCGTGCAATAACGGCCGCTCCGATATGAGGGCTGTCGATATAGGTGTCTCCAGAGACAAGAATCACCTCCAGGTCCGGCCACCCAAGGCGATCCAGCTCTTCCGGTGTGGTGGGGACAAAGGGGGGTAACGGGGATGTCGATTGCATGAAGGGTTTCGTCCCAAAAAGGCTTATGGCATCATGCTGCGTCAATGCACCCTGTCGCGTCAATCATATGGAGGTCGGGAAGAAAGAGCTATAGCCGGAAAGAGCAAGAAAAATATGCGCCCCTTCTCCCCGACCGGGCGGGATCGAACCACCGCATCCGAGCGGGTAGGGGTCAGCAATCTCAACCGGAAGATCTATAGGCGCATCGACAAGCCGCAATCCCGGCGTTTTCAGAGCCATGAAGCGCAAGGCAGAGTCGATGGCACCGTAGGAGAAAGGGCGTCCGGCGCTCACCATCTTGCTTTTTCCCCTCGGACGTCTACATGTACGAAAGGGCCGTGGCGAGAACTTCTTTTGTACCATGCCAGGCCGCCGAAAAAGGGCTTGGAGGAACTTCCTTTGAACATTTCGTCGATCATCTCATACAGTACCACAGCATCCTGCCAGTCCTGAGCACCATCCCTGTTCAGATCATCCATTTGTCCATCTTTGGGGCTTTCATCAATAAAAATATCTCCCGCGCCACCCCAAAGATGGCGGCTGTATTTCGCGTTTCCAAGTTGGGCATTGTAGTAGGGCGTCCGGTATCCGCTCATGATGTACAGGGTATCGCAGGAATAACCTTGTTGGTTGGCCTTGGTCAGGATGCTCTCCAATTTGAGAATCAGCTTCTCCCGCATGACAAGGTATTTGGGATATCCATCTTCCTGTTTACAGAGAAACTGGCTAAGCTTGAAGTGAGGAGAGAGCGACGTCCCCATAATTTGCGGGGTGACTTCGATAAAGCCTTCAGGAGGTTTGTAAACGGGCAAGTTTCCTAAAGGAAATAGGGGATATCGACCCACTCGGTAGCCATTGAGATATTCCCCTTGGATTCGGCAGCGAGGAACCATAACGAAAGCATTCAAGGTGACGACTTCAGCCGGAGACTCCCTGGAAATGACGAGTTTATACGCACCACTCGCCAGAGGGACCTTCCACACCCAGGTACGAGCACTCCGTTTCCTGAGCTCGCCCGATTGGACTTGAGCCGAAAAGCGTGAATGGGGATGCTCATCTCTCACGGTGACGACAAGCTCCTCCTGGGGAAGGACAAATGCGCTCCCCAGCCGGTACGGCCAGATGATTCCTTTGAACTCAACAGAAAAGCCGGCCGTTTCATGAGAAAATGCCCAGACCGATGGAGTAGAAGTCAGCAACAGGAACAGAAAAATATGTCCTGTTCGGAGGAGGTTTGATTTCATGTAACGTAGCGTATGGTCCGAAAATGGGATCATGTTGATGGATAAAATTCTGCCGGTTCGGGCGGGTCGAGGTTCAGGGCCTTTTCAAGACGCCCATCCCTGCCGTATACATCGTCCCGGAAATGGATGGTTCCGTCCTGTTCCACAAAGGCGGTCCAGTAAAGCAAATGGATGTCAAAGGGAGTTGGGAGGATTATTGTTTTTTCCGTATTTTGGGCGACCTGATCCTCTATAGCCTGGCGGTCCCAGCGGGGATCCCCCTTCAAGAGGTATGCTGCCAATTCGAGCGGCTTTTGGATCCGAATGCAGCCCGAACTGAAAGTGCGGCGACTCTTCTGAAAAAGTTCTTGTGACGGCGTGTCGTGCATATACACGTTAAAGCGGTTCGGGAACATGAACTTGACCCGCCCCAGGGCATTGGTGGGTCCTGGATCTTGCCGGAGTCTATAAGGGAAGTTTGCGGGGGTTATATGATCCCAGACTATGGATTTCAGAGCGATCTCCTTGGCGTCTGCGCCCCAGCCCTGAAAGACCCGCATATTCTGTTTAACCAGATAGTCCGGATCGTTTTTTATTAAGGGCAACTTGTCTTCGACGGCAATACTGGGGGGCACATGCCAATAGGGGCAAAGGACCAAATAGGTCATTCTAGAGCTGAATACAGGAGTGCGTCGATACCCCTTTCCCACGATAACACGCATGTGCATCGTCGGGTTGCCATTGTCAAAGACACATAGGGTGAAGCTGGCCATATTGACCATGATGTGATGCTCTCCCAGATTCTGCGGAAGCCAACGCCAGCGTTCCATATTGATTTCCAGCTGTCTGACCCTCTCCCCGGCCGAGACATTGAGAGCGGAGAGGGTGACCGGCCCGACAACCCCGTCCTGGTCCAATCCATGAAGGTACTGAAACTCCCGTACCGTCTGCTCCAGACCCTCATCAAAGTAGTTGTCCAAAGATTCTTGAGATTCTTCCGATGAAGGAATCGGCTTTCCTTCCGCCGAAAGGCGCTCCCGAAGCTCTAAGATCCGTTTTCCCCTGTCACCCTTCTTCAGAGCAGGTCCATCCGAAATCTTCCTCCATCCCCCGTGCTGAGCAATCTCGCGGTAACGGGCTAAAGCCTCTCTGAGTTTCCAATAACCCGATTGGGCTGGAAGAAATCCATGGAGGGTCTCCTCTATGCGGTCAGGCAAAATGGCATTCTCAAGCGCCTCACCTAAATCCGCTCCTCGCCGGTTCGAAAACCATTCAGGGTCGATGCTTTCCGGGTTGACGCGGCCCGAGAGAAGGTGAGATCCATAAATGAGAAAAGCATCGGTGAGAAGAAGATCCAGATCCACCAACCGTCTGGGGTTCAAGGGTCTCTTCTCCTTCTGATTTCCGCGGATCTTGCTGAGGTTGGCGAGGATTTCGATCAGATGGTAATCTTGGGGATCAAATCCTTCAAGGTCGGCCTTTGCAAGGCAGTTTACCAGAGATTCAATTTGCTGTCGCGGGCCTTCGTTGTCTATCCAGGCCGGGGTAAAACCTCTCCTTTGGTAGAAACGAGGCAGTGCCGTTTCAGAATAAATGCGCTCTCCGCTTACAACGATCCGAGCCGGAATCCCTGCAGCCTCAATTCGGTTTCTGAGAAATTCCCGGACCTGATCGGATAACCCCTGGGCCTCTATAGCTTGATGCGTCAAAGAGAGGAGAAGGGCGGACACCAGGATAGCGGGAATCCATCGAAACGTATTTCTTCCGCTATACATGCGGGACATGCTCCAAATATCCAGAATGCCGCTCATCGGCACTCATGAGGGAATAATAGGCATTCATGACAAATATTTCCAGTGGAACGTGGGTGATAAAATGCGAACAGCATGGCAAAGGCAAAAAGAGCTCCGAGCAAAATCCTAAAGGCCCACGTTGATGCCATGGGCCGTCACGACAACGGGTTTGGGGAATCTGCGGACCAGGAGATCCAGGTCATACTCGTTGCGAAGAAATCCCAGGGCCCGGTCCACATCCCCGTCCCGGACCGCCTGCGACATGAATTTGATGTCTCCGCCTGCGCAAAAGGCCTGGCTTCCGGAGCCCCGTAGCAAAATCAACCGAACCTTGTCCGATAAAGCCCCCTCATCCACGGCCTTGCGCATATCACGAACCGCCTCCAGATTCAGGGTGTTCAAAGCTTCGGGCCGGTTCAGCATAAGGATCATCACCGGCCCTTTCCGCTTTACCCGAAGAGGACCCTCGATAACGCTATCCGGGGCCACGGGCCTCATCCCGCCGTCCCTCTATTCGGCGCCGAGCCGGAAGCACCCGGGACGCGCGTTTTCTGCGTGGATTGCGCTCTTTTCAGATACTATCGCCCTTTCCGTTGACTTTTTCGAGTGTTATGAAAGAGCAGAAGATTTTTGAAATAGGCAATGAGTGCATCTTTTTGGATCAAATGTCATTTAATTCGTTTGCGCAGGAATAGGGGATCACAGCTCCAGTCGCAGCCCTTTGCCACACCTTTTCTTTGTGCGCGGCATCGTACACCATCCGATCCTCAGGCAACTTATGCGCGATTTTTTCGATAATTCGGATTTCTTCCTGGCTCAAGGGTTCCGCGGTGGTTTCGTCGGCAGCCATAATGTTATCGACCAAATCACGATAGTTATTGAGTTGTGGACCGTAGGGCAGGGCGGCATAGGTGGCACCGGTCATGCTACGGCCTAAGTCCCGCATTGCGACCATGTCTCCATACCAAAGGTATTTTGAGGCATATAGCATTTTGTCTCTCTTTTTCAAAACCTGTCTGCCCAACACCTGTTCAAAGGTTTTTGCCACCAGTTTTATCCTGGGAATGGAAAAGGGGCGCTTCCCTGAAACATCCAAAGCGCAAGAATCATCCTGGAGTCTGACTCTGAGCAAATTATCCATGGCTTTGCTTTGAACCAAACCGTTTTCCCATCGCTTGATGCTGGCAATTCCCACCTCCATTATTTCCGAAAGCTGCTGTTGAGTGAGGCCCCTCTCTTTACGAAGTGCTCTTATCTCCTCGCCGGTCAATAAACCAGCCTTACGACGATACGCCTCGGCAAAGGCGTGCTGCACGTTTCCTGTCGATTCAACGGTACCCGCTTCAAAACCGCAGACGTCGCACACGTAAGCATCGGCCTCGATGGCGATGTCCACGCCTTTAAAAGTCATCTCTTTCTTGGTTCTCTTTATCCCCATCGGGCCATGGCCCTTGGGGCATCTAAAGGGTGTCATGGCACCCCTTCCTTTGGAAGCCTGTCTTCATGCAGAGATAGAAGCCAAAAAACTTCTTCAGTCAAAGTGAACTTATAGTAGATACGGCGCTTGAACCGAGCGCTTTCCACAGCGAAGGCAAATAATTCCAGCCCTTCAATATCCCGCTCATAAGACCGTTGAGGCGGATGTGCTCCCGAGTAGTCTCTCGCTGTTGTGTTTTCCAACAAATCCATCAAGACCGCCTGAAGCTCAGTTTCAACACTGTATTCCAGTTCGATGGCGTCGGCAGCGACGGCGAGTTGATTAACCACGGCTATCCGAGTGGCTTGGACTGCCTTTGAGGCTTCACGAAGCTTATTGAAAAGCTCTTTGTGTGATGGCCTATTCATAAAGTAGGGTATCAATTGATACGTTGTCAAGTGATTTTTGACTCATATTGCCTTGATTGTCCATTTTTCATATTCACGGATTTTCGCGGGGCGTTTCCATATAATAGACGAACACCCGCCCTCAAACAATAGATGGTAAAAAGCGGTAAAATATCAAATAGATAGAGGTTCCGCCAAATTCCATATTATCCGTAATTAATCCGGGTAAACCCCGGGCTTTGCCGGGGAGACACGCAAAGTTTGACAGTTCCGGGAAAATACGAAAGCCTCCCCGATTGTGAACCGTTCAGGGTCCCTATGCTGGCACAGGTCTGAAAAAAGAACACTGCTCTGCTCCACTTTCACTCGGCGCCGGTGTGTTTCTCCCATTTTCCGCCGCCGGAGAGGTCGGTGTTAATGAGGTTCTTGGAATCGGAATCTGGTTACGAATATTTCCGGTTTTCAACACAATCGAAAGATTTTATTGCCAGCATTAAGAATGGCAGAATTGACGGGAGGCTCGTCAAGTATTTGTTGCAAATCCTCGTCACTTGTGTATATTTGAAGAAGATTTGCACAAGGAGCTTCCATGAGTCGACAACAACAGATACTGGAACTCGCCAGGGAAAAAGGAATTATCCGGGCCGAGGATGTTGAGGCGGTGGGGATTTCCCGAAACTACCTGTATCGAATGCACAAGCAAGGGCTTCTGGAGAAAA
>CAYVUX010000186.1:0-6847 GCA_964455075.1 uncultured Desulfobacteraceae bacterium
CCGCCACTCTGGAACTCCTGGAAGTCATCGGCGCTTACCTCATTTCCATCGGGAATCCGGATTGGAGCCCCGCAAGTTTCCGGAAGACATTGCCGGATGGGCACTGCTATGAAACACGCGGAAACCCTATATTTCTGTGTCAAAGATTCCATGGTGCCTGCTGGCATTCCAAGGCGGACATCTTGTTCGTCTCCGGCACAGATGCACACAAAGGGCCCCCGTGAAACCAAGGAATGCAAAACACAAGACGGCTGGGAAAACAAAAGAAGGAGCGCAAGCATCCGGATGAGGAGGAATACCCGTTGGACGCGGCCGTCACGCGCATTTGTCCGGATCACAAAAGCGGAAACCCGGCCGCACCGGCTAATACAACAAGCTCCTGTCGAATTTGACTCTCATCGCGTGGGCGGGGCATGCCAGGACACACAACTCGCAGGCGCTACAACTATCACGGTCAAAAACCACTTCCATCTCGGGTCTTTTTATATACAGGGCCCCTGTCGGACAAACGGCGGTGCATGCTCCGCACTGAAAGCATTTTTCATCGTCCCGTTTGATATCCTGGCCTATGCTTTCCACCTTGATGCCAATGCTCTTCAGATAGCGAACACCGCGCTGAAAGTTTTTCCGGTGACCGCTCAACTCAAGCACCATAAAGCCCTCTTCCCTTGGATAGATGGTCGCCTTGAGTATGTTAAAGGTCAGATCGAACTTCTTCACCAGATTGACCGCAATAGGCTGGTTCACAATCTTTTTCGGGAACCGAAGAGACAGCATCTTGGAATACATGGTTTCTGTTTCCTCCTACCGGAGAGGCTGTCGGAAAGCACCCGTCTCCCCGCGGAAGCAGGATCTCGCGAGCGGCGTTACCCTTGACCTTCGTTACTGCGGAAGCCTCGCATCTGAGCGCTTTCCGACAGGCTCCAAAACTGGAAGGCTTCCCGTCACAAGGCGGAAAAATCCCGGCGGCCGGGGTCCCCCCGCACAACATCCACCAGGACCCTATTGCCTGTATTTCGCCATCACCCGCTCAAAGCCGGGCATTGCCTTTTCAATCACTCTGTCCGCCACGCAATACGCGATCCGAAAATGCCCCGGGCCCCCAAAACCGCTTCCCGGAACCGTCAGAATGTTCTCCTCCTGCAGCGCTGCCACGAATTTTATATCATCCTCGATGGGAGTTTTAGGAAAAAGATAAAAGGC
Source organism: uncultured Desulfobacteraceae bacterium (assembly GCA_964455075.1). Taxonomy (GTDB): domain Bacteria; phylum Desulfobacterota; class DSM-4660; order Desulfatiglandales; family Desulfatiglandaceae; genus CAYVUX01. The sequence continues at coordinate 1,204 of CAYVUX010000186.1, forward strand.
CCCTTCGGGCTTCACGAATTCGTATCCCACAGAACCCAGTCCCTCACAGAGCAGGTCCCGTCTTTTCTGGTAAATGGAGATGTCCACGCTTTCCTGAAGGAGCCGGGCTACGGCCCTTTGCATAAGCGCCGGCGCATTGACATAACCGAGAATCCTGTTGGAAATGACCAGACCCGCAAGGACGACATTTCTTTGGGAAATCTCCGGATGTGCGGCAACGTATCCAATCCTTTCCCCGGCCAGAGAAAGGTCCTTTGAAAAAGAAGTAACCACGAAACTTTCCTTGTATGCATTGAATACGCTGGGCACGGCGATGCCGTCATATACGATCCTTCGGTAGGGTTCGTCGGAAATCAGGTGTATAGGCCGGCCGAATCTCCTGCTGTGGGACTCGAGCACCTCGGCGAGATCCGCCAATTCGGCTTCCCGGTAAACCTTTCCCGTAGGATTGTTCGGCGAATCAATCAAGACGGCACGGGTATTCTCGCAAACGGCGTCTGATACGGCTTGGACATCCAGGGAGAAGTCTTCCTTCGTGGGAACGAGCTTTGCCGCGCCCTGATGATTGTCCAGATAGTTGTCATATTCCACAAAATAGGGCTTGGGAATAATGACCTCCTCACCAGGATTGAGAATGGTTTTGAGCACCACGTTCAACGCCCCGCCTGCGCCCGCGGTCATCACGATGTCTCCCGGCCCAAACACAGCGGAGTTGTACCCGTTCAGGTACTCGGCAACGGCCTGGCGGGTTTCCGCAAAACCTGCGTTGGGCATGTATCCGTGTAGACCGGGTCCGGGGTCCTTCACCAATTCGGAAATCACCTGTCTGAATTTGGGTGGCGGTTCCAGATTGGGGTTCCCCAAGCTGAAGTCAAAAACATTCTCCGCCCCGTACTTCTGCTTGCGAATATTCCCCTCCTCAAACATCTTGCGTATCCAAGATGATTTCTCAATGGCCGCCTGAATTTTGCGGGAAGCCGGCATATTCCATCCTCCTCAGAACTTGGTGCAGGCACCGGCCCAAGAGGGACCCGGTACCCATCAAACATCACATCCACTTGCTCGGTTGCATCAACTCCCCACAAAGGCTGCTTCGCTGGAAAGAGACCTTTGCAAAGAGCCCCCTTTTGTCCAATCTCTGCGTCATCCTCGAATTTCAATCCTCAAAATATTTAGAATATTCCTGCGGTTGACCCGCCTGAGGCGGAAACATTTTTCAAAGGTCTCGGAAACAATCCCGAGTGCACACGCGTCAGGGGGAAGACCGTGTCAATTGCAACCCAAAGAATCAACATAACCCAGGGTCTGCGTGAACTTTCAACCTTAACGTATTGTCGCGGGTTGTCAACAGAAATTCCTTGATGAAGGGGTTCGAGACGTTTCGCAAATCATCTTGACACAGTGCTTGCGTTTCTCTAACGTATTCAAAGTATTATTCGCCGCTAAAGCCGATCCTACACAAATCCTTCTAAACCCATTGTTGGAGAGGGCTTGCCCGCGAACCCTCCCGCTCCGGGACGCTCTTTCCCGAGGAAGGTGGGGATTGTGAAACGGGGACCCGCCCGGAGGGTGGGGAGGAAACCGGCCCGTTCGAGCCGGAAATGCTTTTCAACCCGGCGCCTTGTTGTCGCCGGCTGTGGAGGATGGAACCTGGGCACCCTTTGCTGAGAAACCAGCGGATCGAGAGAGACACCGACAATGCCGAAAGACTCCAAGAAAACGAAAAAGATTGCGATTTTAACAGGCGGGGGGGATGTTCCGGGTCTCAACCCCTGCATCAAGGCCTTGGTGTACAGGGCGGCCAGTGAAGGCATCCAGACGCTGGGCATTCGGCGCGGGTGGGCCGGACTGCTGGAGTACAACCCGGAAGACGCCGATTCCGCCCGCAATTGCCTTCAATGGCTTACGCAGGCGGAAGTCCGGACCATCGACCGGACAGGCGGCACCTACCTCCACACATCGAGAACGAATCCGAGCGCGACCCGGCTCAAGGAAGCGCCCGAATTCCTGAAAAAGGCGTTCAAGAAAAAGGATCAGGTAAAGGACTTTACGAACCACGTACTCAACAATCTGGAATCCCTGGAAGTGGACACCATCATTCCCATAGGCGGCGACGACACCTTGAGCTTTGCAGACAGGCTCCACAAGGAGGGCTTTCCCGTAATCGCCATTCCCAAGACTATGGACAACGATGTATTCGGGACCGACTATTGCATCGGATTTTCAACAGCGGTCACCCGCTCAGTGAATTTTATCCACGCCCTCAGGACATCAACCGGCTCCCACGAGCGAATCGCCGTCATTGAGCTCTTCGGTCGCTACTGCGGCGAGACATCCCTGATTTCGGCGTATCTTGCCGGCGTGGATCGCGCGATCATCTCAGAGGTGCCTTTTGAGCCGGAAAAACTTGCACATCTCATCATGATCGACAAGAAGGCCAATCCCAAGAATTACGCCATGATTACCATTTCCGAGGGCGCCAAAATGATCGGCGGGGAGATGATGATGTCCGGTGAGGCCGATGCATACGGCCACCGCCGGCTCGGCGGAATCGGGGAAATCACCGGAGCCGTCCTTAAGGAATTGACCGGACAGAATGTGCTGAACCAGCGGTTGTCCTACCTGATGAGAAGCGGCGCTCCGGACAGCCTGGATCTCATGGTGGCGGTCAATTTTGCGAACATGGTCATTGACCTTTTTCTTAAGGGCGTGTATGGCCGTCTTGTGGCCCTCACGCAGGGAACCTACACGGACATTCCCCTGAGCACCATAGGCACCGGCCAAAAGCGCGTGGACGTCCGTGAGCTGTACGACGGAGAAGCTTACAGGCCCAAGGTACGCCATGTAGGCGGAAAACCGATGTTTCTCTACTAGCGTCCCGGAATGCGAGAAATATCCCGGAAATCCGGGTGCAGGCGCACCGGTGAACCCCGACGCTGTACAAGACACCCCCCTTTCGCCGGTTTCGTGATTTTCCGTGTACCCGAGATCCAATTGAACACGGCAACGCTTGAGGGCAGTGCATTTGATGGCAATGCGGCGGTTGTTTCCGCAGGATCTCGGCCGGATGCACACCTCCCCCAATAGCGACGAGCACGGCTCATTTCCTTTCCCGGGCCCGAACTTCTCGGTATTGAGGCGAGACGTGTCATCCTGCTCTGAACCGGGACTGGACCCGTTCGGAAATGGAATCCCAAAAGGTCTAGAATTCCGGGAACCCGCTCGAAGGTGGCAGATTCCATGAGAACTCTGGAATCCGACCCTTTCCCCGGCAGGGTTCTGATAATGAGGAGCATGCCCTATGATTTCCGGCCCGGTAAAGCGAGACTTCACGCGCAGAATCCACCTCGGGTCCGTTCCCGTCGGGGGAGGCGCTCCGGTGGCGGTCCAGTCCATGACCAATACCGATACCCGGGACGTCTCCTCGACCGTCGAACAGATTCAAAGGCTCCAGGACGCCGGGTGCGAAATCGTCCGACTGGCTGTCCCGGACAAAAACGCGGCAAGTGCTTTCGCACTCATCCGGACGCGAGTCCGGCCGGCACTGGTTGCCGACATCCACTTTGACCATCGTCTCGCGCTCGCCGCCCTCGATGCGGGTGCCGACGGACTCCGAATCAATCCCGGCAACATCGGAGGGGAAAGGGCCGTAGCCCGCGTGGTCGAGGCTGCCGCCGTACGGAAAGCCCCTATTCGAATAGGAGTGAATGCAGGGTCCCTCCCGAGGGACATTCTCAGGAAATACGGTAGGCCTTCCGCAGAGGCCATGGTGGAAAGCGCCATGGCTCAAATCCGTCTCCTGGAACGGTTGGACTTTGATCTGATCAAGATATCATTGAAATCCAGCAATGTGATTCATACCATTGAGGCCTATGAACGCTTGAGTGCGTTGACCGATTACCCCTTGCACCTCGGGGTCACCGAGGCGGGAACATTGATCTCGGGCACCGTGAAAAACGCCATCGGAATAGGGGCATTGCTTCTTCGAGGTATCGGCGATACGCTGCGCGTGTCTCTCACCCGTGATCCTGTGGACGAAGTGAAGGTTGCGTACGAGATTCTAAGAGCGGTCGGCCTTCGCAGCCGAGGCCCTGAAATTATCTCCTGCCCTACTTGCGGACGCTGTGAGATCGACCTGTTCCCTTTGGTGGAAAAGGTGGAAAAAGCCCTTGCCGGGATCGAGGCTACGCCGAAGATCGCGATCATGGGTTGCGTGGTCAACGGCCCCGGTGAGGCCAGGGAGGCGGACCTCGGTATTGCAGGGGGCCGGGGCCAAGGCATCCTTTTCAGGAAAGGAAAGATCGTAAGGAAAGTCCCCGAGGAGCAACTGGCCGACGTGCTGATCTCGGAGGTAACAACACTGACCGAACGCTGAGAATCGGGCTCCGGAACACGGCCGGTTCCCGTGGGCGGGACAACCCGAAATGCGGGCCGCAGGAAAGGAATCCGCATTCCCTGTGATTCGGGGAAGTTCGCCGCAATCTCACGAACGAATCGGGGCTCCGCTGCATCCCATATGGGACGGACGAGACCGGACGCAAAAGCGCCCGCATCATCCATTCCGCCAACACAGAGACAACCAAGGAGTCGACAACCACGATGCGCTATTCAGAAAGCTTCATCCCAACCTACAAGGAAGACCCGTCAGATGCAGAGGTCGTAAGCCACCGTTTAATGCTCAGGGCCGGCATGATCCGCAAATTGACGTCCGGCGTCTATACCTACCTTCCGACAGGTCTTCGCTCCATAAAGAAAATGGAGACCATCATCCGGGAAGAGATGAACCGGGCAGGCGCCATCGAGCTCCTGATGCCCGCGATCCAGCCTGCGGAACTCTGGCAGGAGAGCGGTCGGTGGGACTACTATGGGAAGGAACTTCTGAGGTTGAAGGATCGACACAACCGCAATGCCTGTTTCGGCCCGACCCATGAAGAAGTCATTACCGATCTCGTAAGAAAAGAAATCCGCTCTTACAAGCAGTTGCCCATCAATCTTTATCAGATCCAAACCAAATTCCGCGACGAAATACGACCAAGGTTCGGCCTCATGCGGGGGCGGGAATTCATTATGAAGGACGGATACAGTTTCGATGTCGACGATGAATCCGCCAACAAAAGCTACGAAATCATGCATGAGGCGTACCGCAGAATATTCCAGCGGTGCGGTCTTATATTCACAGCCGTTGAGGCCGACACCGGGGCCATCGGGGGCAGCTACAGTCACGAGTTCATGGTGCTTGCGGAAACGGGGGAGGATCACATTGTAAGCTGCGATGCATGCGGGTACTCGGCAAACCTGGAAAAGGCGGAGGTACGTCCTCTTGAAAAGAAGACAAACCCGGAACCGTCCGCACTGCCTCCTGCCGAAGATGTGGAAACGCCGGGTATTAAGACCGTGGAAGACTTGACCGGGTTTCTGCACATCTCGGCTCACGAACTCGTTAAGACGCTTATTATCATCGCGGACGACCGGGTGGCGGCGATCTTGGTTCGCGGAGACCACGATTTGAACGAGGCAAAACTCAGGGCCTTCCTGGACGTTCAAAAGGTGGATATGGCCGATCCGGACCTCGTGGCCGAGACCACCGGCGCTCCCGTCGGATTTGCCGGACCGGTAGGTCTCGAAATTCCCATTTTTGCGGATC
>CAYVUX010000187.1:0-1675 GCA_964455075.1 uncultured Desulfobacteraceae bacterium
CAACTGAGACAAGGAGTCCTGCCTCAGTCCATGGAGGAGGTGGAAGCTGGCGAAATTGAAAGATTCGGAGAGATGACCCTTACCCGGATTGGCACGGATGACGTTTACTTTTTCCATTCCACTGGCGGGGGAGGATATGGCGATCCATTGGAGCGGGATCCCGAGAGGGTTCTGCAAGACTTTCGGAACACACTGGTGACCCGGGAATCGGCCGGAGAGATATACGGGGTCGAGCTCAATTCGGCCGGCAAGGCCGTCGACGTGGCGAAAACTTTCCAGCGCAGGCAAGAAATCCGGCGTCAAAGGATTGGACGCGTTCCGAAAGATCAGCGAGGCGGGGTCGAGAGTGGGGCCTTCAAGGCTCGCCTCAACGAATATCTGATCATGGTGGACGGCCAAGATGGAACCGTCATCGCCTGTCGTTGCGGGCGGATGATCTGCAGGGTCGATGAAAACTACAAAGACAACATTGTCCTGAAAGAGCTGCCGATCGAAGCGGCCGGGCCGCATGTGCGTCCCTCGCCCAGAGCGCCGAAAGGGACGTTTGTGTGGCGTGAGTTCTACTGTCCCGGATGTGCCCTGCTACTGACGACAGAGGTCGCTCTGAAGGAGGACCCGGTGTTCTGGGAGATGAATCCTTCGGTCTGATTGCTACCCGGCCTTCTCCGGGCAACACACAATTCATGCAGGAGCTGAACACGTGGATCTTCATATACCTGATCAACTGAACATGACCTCCTACTTCTTGGATGAGAACCTTGCTCAGGGCCGCGTAGACAATATCGCCCTCCATTTTCTAGGCAAACCTTACACGTATCGCGAGCTGGCCTCCCTTACCAATCGGGCCGGTAACGTGCTCAATGATCTGGGCGTGGAAATGGAGGACCGTGTCTACATTGCACTCAGAGACACACCAGAGTTCGTAGCCTTTCTCTATGCGGTACAGAAAATAGGGGCCGAAGCGATTGTCGGCTACACCTACCAGTCGCCCAAGGACTATCGGTACGAAATCCAGCTTTTGAGACCCAAAGTCGTTGTGGCGGACGACAGTTGCATCGACCGAATGAGAGACGCTTGTTCGGGAGAGCCTTTTCCCAAGACCATCCTGGTGCTTGACCGCTCCTCAGCCTCCTTGAAAAAGGGAGAACAGGACGCTTTGAAGCGACTTGAAAAAGCCGCCGATACCCTGGAGGCTGCCCCGACCCACAAAGACGATTTCGTGCGGTGGGGGTTCACGGGCGGCTCGACCGGACACCCCAAGGCCATGCCGGTCACACACAGCACCCTTGTCTACAGTTTTGCGAGCATGCAGACCATCATGAACTACACAGAGGGGGATATTGTCCTTCCGGTCCCCAAGATGTTCTTTGGATACGGAAGAACGAGCACCGTGATTTTGCCTTTTCGCGTAGGAGCCTCTGCCGTGGTCTTCCCGGAAAGAACCCGGGTGGAAACCATTTTTAAGCTCATTGAAACATACAGACCGACCATCCTGGTCAATGTCCCCACCATGATGCGCAGGATGCTCCAGTTCCCTAAAGATCAAAGGCCGGACATGAGCTGTATTCGACTGTGCACCTGCGCTGGCGAGGCCCTCACGGCTGAGCTCTATCAAGAATGGAGGGACACCTTCGAATGCGAAGTCATCAACATGCTCGGTTCCACGGAGATGGGG
>CAYVUX010000187.1:1685-6846 GCA_964455075.1 uncultured Desulfobacteraceae bacterium
GGTACGTCTATGTATCGAACAGGCCCGGTGAGGTCGTGCCCGGCAGCGTCGGCAAGCCGATTCCGGGATACGAGGTGAAAATCGTGGATGAAACGGGCCAGGAGCTGCCCGACGGCCAGATTGGAGTAATGATGGCCAAGGGACCGACCTCCGGTTTTTTCTACCGCCATCAGCTCCAGAAATCTAGAAAGGTTTTTCGAGGGGAATGGGTCTACACGGGGGACCTCTTCGAGAGGGACGCGAACGGGTACCTTTGGTTTCACGGGCGCGCCGACGAGCTTCTCAAGGTGAGCGGTGTCTGGGTTTCGCCTCTGGAAATTGAAAGGACAGCCCAGACGCACCCGGACGTATTGGATTGCGCCGTTGTGGGCGTCAAAGACCAGGACGATTTGGACAAGACCAAGGCCTTCGTCGTTCTCAAAGACGGCCTCCAGGGTGATCAAGTGCTGGCCGAAGAGATCAGACGATATGTCCGGAAAAGGCTGTCCCCGCACAAGTATCCTAGGCTGATTTCTTTCGTTGGCACCCTTCCCAAGAACGCCGCTGGAAAGGTCGATCGAAACCGCTTGCGTCAGATGGAGCCCGTCCAGCAGCAACAAGAGGCCACGGCATCCGCTCCGGCCGAGTTCTGAAGTCGTGCCGCAGGATTCTTACGCTTTAAGCCGGTCAGACCGAGCAGCGAACTGGAGGACACGGACACGCCATCATGGAAAATGACGCGCGGTATGCATTCTCTCATTTGAACTGGTTGGACATCGAACGCTTGAAGCAGGAGGATTCCTTGGTGCTTCTCCTGCCTGTCGGGGCCACCGAAGGGCACGGCCCACACTGCCCCGTCGGAACGGACAGCATCATTGCGAATGCCGTATCGAATGGGGTCGCTGAACGGCTTCATGAGATGGGGTATCAGGCCTATGTGCTTCCCCCTGTCAGCTACACGGTCGCACTATGTGCCCGGCGTTTCCCCGGGACCATTTCCATCTCTGAGGAGACGGAGTGCTCCTTGATCAAGGAGATCTGTCTTCAGCTGATCCGACATGGGATGACAAGAATCTGTATCGTGAACAACCACGGCGAGCCGGGCAATGTCAGAGCCATATACGATGCCCTTCAGGCCGTTTACGAGAAGACCGGGGTACGAATTCTTTTTCCTAACAAGCTCAGAAAAAAATTCGTTAAAAGGCTTTCCAAGGCCTTCAAGCGGGGAGAAACACATGCGGATCAGTACGAGACCTCCCTCATCCAGGCCATCGCCCCCTCCCTCGTGCATGAAGAGCGGCGGCGGAGCCTTCCGTACCTCCCCATCAATCTGGCTGACAAGATCTTCAAAGAGGGGTTCGACGAGTTTTCCCGCATGGGGATGGATCAGTGCTACTGTGGTGATCCAGCTTCAGCCACACCCGAGGAGGGATTCGAGACCCTCGAGGTGTTGATCCAGATCACCGTGGAGAGCCTCATGGAGATGTTTCAGGGCACCATCCCCGATGAAGGGCGTGGGCTATATGGGAGCCGAAAGTAGACCTGAAAACGTTGGGCAAGAGGGAGCGGTTGTCATGGATCAGGGCCCTTGCCGGGTCGACGCCGGGTCAAGGAGGTCCGTCCATTGGAGACAGGGAAGGTCATTGGGTGAATCTTTGACGAGAAAAGGAGGGTCCACATGTTCAGTAAATTCAAGTTTTTGAGTGTTTTTTTCATGGTTCTTTTCGCCTTCTCCGGATGGGCTTCAGCTGCGGACACCATCAAGATCGGTGTGTTCGGAGACTTTTCGGGCCCCCTCAACTTTCTTGGAATTCCCATGAAAGAAGCCTGCGAGATGGCGGTCGAAGAGACCAATGCGGAGGGGGGAATCGATGGAAAAAAGCTCGAGCTGGTCCTGCTGGATGACGAGGGAAAAGGGGACAAGGCTGTGACCATAGTCAAAAAGGCCATCATGAAGGATCAAGTCGTGGCCCTGGTGGGAGGGGCTGCGAGCTTTGATACCATCGCCGTGACAAAAACCGTGGAAAACAGCAAGACCGTCATGATGTGTCCGATCGCGCTTTCGTACATGGTCACCAAGGGAAATCCGAAATTCATTTTTCGCACGTCGGGAACGGACAAGCAGTATGCTCGCCAATTCGTTGTGGAGGTTGCGAAAAGAGGCTACAAGAAGCCGATGATCGTCCACGACTCAGGCCCCATGGGGGAGGGTCTCAAGGACTTCATTGTTGACTACCTTCCCATGGTCGGTCTGGAAGCGCACAAAGTCGTTTCCTTCACGTACGGGACAAATGACATGACACCCCAGATTCTCGCCTGCAAAGAGGCAGGTGGCGATGTGATCGCCTGGATGAGCCATGGACCTCCGGGCGCCCTTTTTGCCAAACAAATGAAGCAGATGGGTTACCATTGCCCTATTATCGGCGGCGACAGCCTATACGATCCCCACGCCGTCAAGCTGAGTGACGGAGCCTTTGACAACATGACTGAGGTGATTTCCATCTATGACAACCTCAACCCCTTCGGGGCCCCGGTCTACGAGAGATACAAGGCCAAGTTTGACAAGGACCCCGGGCTGAGCTCCATGGTCGCCCAGACCTGGGATGCAATGATGATTCTCATCAACGGGCTCAAGGAAACGAAAGGGAAAGGCGGAGAGCCTCTTCAGCAGGCCCTGGAAAACACGAGAGGCTACATGGGGGCATCCGGAAGGGCCGGTTCGACGATCAGCTACTATCCCGAGAAAAAGGATGGTCTGGATGGCAACTTCTATCTCATCTACGAAATGAAAGACGGGGAGATCGTGCAGGAATAGACACCCGGTAAACGCCGGGAGCCTTTCACTCATGTCACTGAGGTAAATAGACCATGGGAACTACCGTTGTCGGAAAAACGTGCACGAACAGGGACGCACAGGCACTGGTGACAGGCAGGACCAGATTCGCCGGTGACGATCGTCCTCGGGGCGTGCTCCATGGCGTGCTTCTCAGAAGCAGTTGCCCCCATGGGAAGCTCCTCGAACTCGACATTGAGAGGGCGAAAAGGATTCCCGGCGTCAAACGGATTCTCACGGCAAAGGACCTCCGCCAGCACCGTTTCGGCCGCTACCTGAAAGATCTGGTTCTACTGGCCGGGGACAAGGTGCTCTATCGCGGAGAGCCCATGGCCGTGATCGTGGCCGTAGACGAGGAGACAGCCTTCGAAGCAAGAGAGATGATACGCGTGACCTATGAACCACTGCCTACTCTCCTGGACCCTCTTGTCGCCATGCGCGAGGAGAAACATCTCCTGCATCCTGAGATTGTGCAGTACGCCGCGTCATGGAATGCGGTTAAGAGGGGGAACGTCTGCTCAAAAACCACGATCCGCAGAGGGGATATTCAGGTGGGGTTCGACGAGGCCGATGTCGTCCTAGAAAACTCCTTTGAAACACCCGCGGTTCACCAATGTCCGTTGGAAACACAGGTGGCCCTCGCCTCGAGAGATCTTTCCGGCCGGTTGCAGGTGACCATGCCCACCCAACTGCCTTTCGCCAATCAGCATATGCTCGCGGAAGCCCTTGGCCTGGATCCCTCTGAAATCTGCGTCCATGCGACACCTTCGGGGGGTAGTTTCGGTTCCAAGATCGAGAACCTAGCAGGGCTTTATGCCGCCCTGGCCGCCTGTCATGTGGAGGGCCCCGTCCGGACTCGCTTCACAAGAGAGGAGGAGTTCATAGCCGTGCCCCCACGTCATTCCTCCGTCATCACCATCCGTTCAGGGGTGATGAAAGACGGGAGACTGACCGCTTGGCAGGCAAGGGTGGTTTTCGACACCGGTGCGTATGCGTGGTCCGGACCCGTGGTCATGGGCGTGGCCACCATGCTTTCCACAGGTCCTTACCGCATTCCTCATATAGATCTGAGGGGATACTGCGTGTATACCAACAAGCCGCCAAACGGCGCCTTCCGGGGGTACGGCAACCCTCAGGCGGCCTTTGCTCACGAATCCCAGATGGACCTCCTGGCGGGAGCCATCGGCATGGATCCAATCGACATCCGAGGGATAAACGGGGTCCGTGAAGGCGATCGCTCCACTCTCGGCACCACGTATCGAGGAGAAGGCCTTCTTCCTACATTGAAAGCGGCCCGGGATACCCATCGGCGGGAGGGGCGGTCCGAGGGCACCCATCGCGGTTCGGGGGTGGCCTGCATCCAGCATGTCACCGGGGGCCTTCCGTCAAGTGCCCTGCTCAAGGTTCACCTGGACGGGACCATCAGCCTGTCGCTCGGGGTACCGGAGATCGGAACCGCAGTGTCTGCTATGGCCTCTCAGGTGGTCAGCGAAGAGCTTTCACTGCCCCTGGAGCTGATTCGCGTCATGCCTGTCAATACGGATATCTCTCCCTACGATCACGGTCTGGGGATTAGTCGATGTGCCTACAATGTCGGGCATGCCGTGAGGTTGGCCGCCCTGGATCTGAAGCGGGAGGTCCTCGAGACCGCCGCGGCCCTCTTTCAGGACGAACCGACTAATTTCGATTTTTTGAATGGCACCGTTGTCCGAACAAAAGGTTATGAAACTAACACTGTACTTACATGGAATGAACTGGTTCCAAGGGCATTTTATGGGAAACGAGGTCCCCTCATGGGCAAGGGCTCTTTCCTGCACACGCCGGAACCGAACGACGAAACCGTTGAGGGGATGCCCATCGCAGGATTCCCTCAATTTACCTTCGCCACCCACATCGCGGATGTGGAGTTCGATCCTGAAACGGGCTGCCTCAAGCTGCTGGAGATCACGGCAAGCCATGACGTCGGCAAAGCACTGAATCCGCAGACCGTTGAGGGTCAGATCTATGGAGGGATCGTGCAGGGGATCGGCTATGCCCTCAGCGAGAAGATGGTGTTTCAGAAAGGAGCACTGGCCAATGCTGACCTGCTGGACTACAAGATTCCACATGCAACGGATATTCCTTACATTCGGCCGGTGATCCTCGAGCATCCGGATCCGGAAGGACCATACGGCGCCAAAGGCATCGGGGAACCCCCCATCGTGCCTGTGGCCCCCGCCATCGCCAACGCATTGAAAGCCGCCGGAGGGCCAAGGGTCCTACGCCTGCCCTTGACTCCGGAAAACGTCTATCGTGCGCAGGATAGGAACTTGCTTTTTGGGTAGCAGGATAGCGGAAGACATCCTTGGG
>CAYVUX010000188.1:0-6831 GCA_964455075.1 uncultured Desulfobacteraceae bacterium
AGGGGCCGGAGCGTGTGCGCGCCGGCGTGGGCGTAGGCCGGGGAAGGGGGTGCCGAAAATCGATTTCAGAGGGTTCCAGCGGATTGAAAGACTTTTGACGGAGGGAGTTCGGGATGCCGTATTTCCCGGGGCTGTGGCGCTGGCGGCCTCCAGGGGCCGGGTTTTTTTCCGGCAGGCCGTGGGCCATCGCTCGTTGACTCCCCGCCGTTCGGTTATGAAGGAGGACACGATTCATGATCTGGCGTCGTTGACGAAGCCCCTCGCAACGGGTCTGGTGGTCATGAAGCTCGTGGACCAGGGACGACTCGGCCTGGACCAACCCCTGGATGCCCTTCTGGGGAAGGCCCTTCCAGTGGACAAACGAGAGTTGACGCCCAGGCGGCTTCTCTCCCACTCGGCGGGTCTTCCCGCCTGGAGGCCTTTCTATCGGCGGCTGTCTCGGGTTCCACAGAAGGACAGGGCGAACGCCGTGAGATCTTGGATCCTGGAGGAAGCCCCGGCTTATGTACCCGGAAATGGGAGCCTCTACAGCGATCTCGGTTTTATGCTCCTTGAGTGGATCGTGGAGGAAACCACGGGCCGGAGCCTTCATCACCTGACTTCGGAATGGATCTATGCCCCCCTTTGGTTGGAAAGAACTTTCCTGAACCGCCGTTCAGAGAGAAGGTTCAAGCGCAAGGAATTCGCGGCCACAGAAGACTGCCCTTGGCGGAAAAGGGTACTGGTGGGTGAGACCCACGACGAAAACGCCCACGCCATGGGGGGCTATGGGGGCCATGCGGGGCTATTCGGGACGGCAAAGGAGGTCTTTGTTCTGGCCGACATGCTGAGGAGCCATTTCCTGGGCGAGAGAAGCGATCTCTTTTCCCGGGAGACCGTGGCCGATTTTTTGAGCCTCCAGGCCGGCGGGGGATTTCATCCTAGGGCTCTGAGCTGGGACATGCCGTCGCCCCGGGGCTCCAGTTCCGGCCGGTATTTTTCAAGACACAGCGTGGGGCATTTGGGCTTTACCGGCACGTCGTTGTGGATGGACCTGGAGCGGGATCTTATCGTTGTTCTCCTGACCAACAGGGTTCATCCTTCAAGAAACAATGAGAAGATCAAATTGTTCCGGCCCGTGTTTCACGATGCGGTGGTGGAAGCGATGGACTCCCGCTGAGGCCGACTCGGGTCCTCCGGCCCGGCCTCAGCGGGGCCGCAGGGTTTCCGATCAAGGACAGTGCCTTCGGAACCCATCCGGAAGGAACCGTCTTGCCGGCCCTTGCGGGTTTCGAATTGAGAAATTATTCATTTCTGGATGGAAGCCGCGCTGAAGAGAAATAAAGAAGAAGGAGAAGCCTATGGGGGAAATCAAGAGCACTCTGGACATCATCATGGAGAAAACCAAGGGCATGAATCCCACCAAAGAAGAAAAGGAAGCCTTTCGGAAAACCGAGACGAAGAGGCAGGCCAAGGGATGGGTTCAAAAATTCATGGACGGTTCCTTAAATGCGGCCCGGATCAGGGGAGAAATGGCGCGATTGGATGAAATCCGGCTCAAAACGGTTCGGGAGTGCATCATTTCAGAATCCCTTTACCGCATGGATCCCGAGGGTGACAATGCATCCGTGTTGCGGCTTCTGGAGGAGGCGGTGGAGATCGACGCAGGACCCGTTCGACAACTTCTCGAACAAACGAAAAAGCGCCTGGATAAGGAAAAGACGGCCTATGAGCGGGAATTCAAAGATATACTCAGAATGGAGGGAATCTCCGGCTCGGCTGTCGTCCCCAACCTTTGGTCATATCGGCCCTGGCAGGAGCAACTCCAAGCGCGAGCAGCGGAATTTCAAGAGAAAGCGATGCGGCTTTTGAAGTAGCTCGACCCTTGAAAGAATTCCTCTTTGCCCGATCCGGCCACCGGATAGAACGCGTCACCGAGCAACCCTGCTTGTCACAAACCACTCGTCGGTTTGGTCCGATGAGGTGTCCACAGCGAGATGCATCAAGTTGAGGTCCGGATAGCGGTTCTTCAAGTCTTCGAGATCCACCGGTTCGAATTTCTTCACATTATTCATGTAGGCCTGTTCCGTGAGGGCGTTGGACTCATAATTCTCCTTGGTTCGCGCGGAGATTCGTCTCAAAGAGACCTCCTTGGGGCACTCGGTCTGTTGAATGACCAGGGTCATCCCGCCGCTCGCGGCTGCTTCCGCGGCGCGTCGTCTCAGGGCCTGGGTTACAAAAGTGGCATCCAAGATGACGCCTTCTCCCTTGTCCACCAACTCCCGGGCCATTCTGAACATTTCGTCGTAAACGAGGGTTCGTTTGTTCATGTTGGAAGCCACTTTTTCGTCGAAGATGTCTTCGTTCGCCAGCACCTCGAGTCGAAGAATGTCTGACCTGATCATCTTGAATCCCTTTAAGGCCGCGATGACTTCCGTGGTTTCGGTCTTATAAGAAGCAGGAAGTCCGCACGCGATCAACACGGTTCGGAAATCCAATTCGCGTTTCATGAAATCTACAAAAGGTTCCTTCATCGGTAAGCTCTCTTTTCTACAGTTCTCCGACTTCCCGGCGAAACCGGTCCCGTCCAGTGAAAAGGGGCATCCGCTCGACGGGGAACGCAGAACTAGGTGATGTAAGAACGGGCCAGTCGAAAATAGCTCGAAGCGGTTTTCATTGCTTGTTTTTTCTTGTCCGGGCTGATGTTCTCGTCGTCTATCTGGAATCCGGTGACTTTGCCCCGGACGAAGGCGCGGTAAACCTTGTAGAAAATGAGCAGGTTCTCCACCTGCCGGTCGCCCGATTCGGCTTTGTAGTGCTTCCACAAAATCTGCGCAAGAGTCGTCCCTCCGTGGTATTCCAGGTCCATCAAAAGGAATGCGATATCCGCGAGCGCGTCGCTGTAGCGGAATCTGTCATTAAACTCAATGCAATCAATAATGGCGGGCGGCTCCGTAAAGCAGACATGCTCCATGTGGAGGTCACCGTGGCAGTCACGGATCTTTTTCTGGTTGATCCTCTCAAGGAAAAGGTCCCGGTGCTCATCATAGAAATGTTCGGTCCACACCCTCAAATCCTTGAATGCGTCTGAATCAATGGTCCTTCCTATGTATTTCTCGACCTGTTCAAAGTTCTCGTCCGTGTTCACCCGAAACCTCTCGGGCTCCCCGAACTTGTCGATGTGGTCATTTCTTTTCGCATTGCGGTGAAAATCAGCAAGGATATGCGCCACCTTCCGGAGATGATTTTCATTGATCTCTCCCTGTTCGAACATGGATTTCATCAAGAGTTCAGGCTCAATGCGCTTCATTTTTACGGCATACTCGACGACATCGCCTGTTTCCCCGATCAGGCTGTAGTGGGTTCCGGCGAACCGTACAGGCAGCACTTCCAGATAAATGCCCGTGGATAACCTGCTGTTGAGTTTGATTTCCTGGTGGCAGTAATGCCTTCTCTTTTCCAGGGTTGAGAAATCCAGAAAGCCGAAATCAACCGGTTTTGTAAACAAAGGCGTCGGCGACGAAGACAATGGAAATGTGGGTTTGAACAACCTCTACGCGGTCGGTCCTGTCCGGTAAGTAAGCCGGGTTCTGAAGGTCTTGAATAAGGCGATTCATCATCAGCGTACTCTTTTCAAAACGGGGAGGTCTCCCGAAATGACTTTCAAGCGCTTTAGAAGCCGCTCATGTCAATGAGGAATTCATCGGGCGAAACCAAAGCAGAAA
This sequence comes from uncultured Desulfobacteraceae bacterium, assembly GCA_964455075.1. Taxonomy (GTDB): domain Bacteria; phylum Desulfobacterota; class DSM-4660; order Desulfatiglandales; family Desulfatiglandaceae; genus CAYVUX01. Next base: position 3,705 of record CAYVUX010000188.1, read on the forward strand.
GCTCACGGCTGCCGGGTTTTGCATTATTAAACAGAGATCGCATAAAAAAATAAGATAGCAAGGGATGGTTCTTCCGTCAAGACGCCCTCCCGTATACACTGTCCCCGCGACATGTCCGTTCTTGAGAGATCAATGTCCTGTCCTCAAGAAGCATCTTTTCCATGTGGTATATATCCAGCTGTTATTACAACATGAATATGGAATCACAGATCCTGCGGTCTGTCTGTGTGTTCGTCGGGGAAGCGCGGGCTTCGCCTCCGCGCGGCTACAGGAATTTTGAAAAAGCCCTTGACATTAAGATTTGTATTAGTATGGTTGCAACAAAAATTATTTGCATTTTGAAGTTCCAGTTTCCGCGCAAGGCAAGCATCCTGCCCTGTCTACCGTCTGGGATCGGGAAACAAACAACCTTTGATCAATGGGTTATGTTCAACCATTGCCCGTAAGCAGGAAAAAGTGCTTGACAATTAGATATCCGAGCTATATAATTTTGAGCTGAAACTGTTTCAGCTGTAGCAAACTGATATCGCTCGCAAAATTGCTGATCTTGAGATCGCATTGTTTCTGAAGGAGGAACACCATGTCGATGACGCATTTTTTGTTCACATCCGAATCGGTGACCGAGGGGCATCCGGACAAGATCGCGGACAAGATATCCGATGCCATTCTGGACGCCATCATTGCAGATGACAAAGACTGTCGCGTGGCGTGTGAAACCCTGGTCACCACGGGCACCGTACACGTAGCCGGAGAAATCACCACATCCTGTTATGTTCACATCCCTGACATTGTTCGGGCAATGATCAAGGAAATCGGGTACTGCAATTCTGATATGGGGTTCGACTATAACACATGCGGGGTCCATACCACCATCGACAAACAGTCACCGGACATTTCTCAAGGTGTCACGGCAGGAGAGGGGCTTTTTGAAGAACAGGGAGCCGGGGACCAGGGGCTCATGTTCGGATACGCCTGCAACGAGACGCCGGTTTTGATGCCCATGCCCATCTATTATGCGCATCGGATCACAAAGAAGTTGGCGGAAGTCCGGAAGAACGGCATTCTCAACTTTTTGAGACCCGACGGAAAATCGCAGGTAACCATTGAATATCGGGAACATATTCCTCAAAGAGTCGATGCGGTGGTGGTTGCGGCCCAACACACCCCGGAAGTGAGCTATGACACGATTAAGGAGGGAATTATTGAAGAGGTAATCAGGAAAGCGATTCCGGAGCATCTGATCGACGAGAACACCAAGTTCTTTATCAACGCCACCGGGCGTTTTGTAATTGGAGGGCCTCAGGGGGACTGCGGTCTCACCGGGCGAAAGATTATTGTAGATACCTACGGCGGACAAGGAAGCCACGGCGGCGGGGGTTTTTCGGGAAAGGATCCTTCAAAGGTGGATCGGACGGCCTCCTACATGGCCCGGTACGTGGCCAAGAATATTGTGGCCGGCGGGCTTGCAGGCAAATGCGAGCTTCAGCTTGCCTACGCCATCGGAGTGGCCGAGCCGGTGAGCATCATGATCGATACTTTCGGCACCGGAAAAATTTCCCCGGACCGAATTGCCGAGATCGTCCGTGAGACCTTCAGTTTCAAGCCTGCAGAAATGATCAAGAAATTGAGGCTGTTGAGACCGATTTTTGCAAAAACCGCGGCGTATGGCCATTTCGGAAGGCGCGACCCTGATTTTACTTGGGAAAAGACGGATATGGCCGACGTGCTCGCTGAGTTGGCAGGCCTGTAGTAAACCTCGGCAAAGGAATCTGAAATCAGAGATACGGAGCGGGAATATGGAATACGACATCAAAGACAAGAATCTTGCAGAACAGGGCAAAAACCGGATCGATTGGGCCGCTCAGAGCATGGCGGTGCTTGATAGGATTGAAGAACGGTTTAGGGCTGATAAGCCTCTTAAAGGCATCCGACTGGCGGCTTGCCTCCATGTAACCACCGAGACCGCAAGGCTTGCCCAGGTGTTGAAGGTCGGTGGGGCGGAAGTTCGCGTGTGTGCGTCCAATCCGCTTTCAACGCAGGATGATGTGGCCGCCTCCCTGGTGGTACATGATGAAATACCGGTTTTCTCCATTAAAGGAGAGGATAGGGATACCTATTTCAAGCACATTCATCAGGCGCTGGACCACAAGCCGCAAATCACCATGGATGACGGTGCCGACCTCGTTTCCACCATCCACAGCGAGAAACGCGATTTGATGAACACGATTATTGGTGGAACCGAGGAAACCACCACGGGAGTAATACGGCTGAGAAGCATGGCCCAGCAGGGAGTGCTCGGCTATCCGATCATTGCTGTTAACGATGCAAACACCAAGCACATGTTCGACAACCGCTACGGTACGGGACAAAGCACCATCGACGGAATCATTCGTGCCACAAACCGCCTGCTGGCAGGAGCCGTTTTCGTGGTTGGAGGGTATGGTTGGTGCGGCCGGGGAGTAGCCATGAGGGCCAAAGGCATGGGGGCGGACGTGGTGGTCACGGAAGTAGATCCGCTTCGTGCATTGGAGGCCGCCATGGACGGTTTCAAAGTCATGTCCATGAAAAATGCTGCAGCGATCGGTGACTTTTTCTGCACCCTCACCGGAGATATCAACGTCATCGACAAAGAGCATTTTATGCTTATGAAGGACGGAGCCATAGTAAGCAACTCGGGCCACTTCAACGTGGAAATCAATCTGGACACTTTGGTTGAAATGAGCGTGGAGACGCGCGATGTCCGCGATCAAGTGAAGGAATACCGCTTGGAGGACGGAAGGCGGATTTATGTGCTCGCAGAAGGGAGACTGGTGAACCTGGCCGCGGCGGAAGGGCACCCTTCCAGTGTGATGGACATGAGTTTCGCAAATCAGTCGCTCTGTGCGGCCCACATGGCTGCCCATGGAAAGAGCATGGAAAAGCGTGTGTATGCCGTCCCCCAGGAAATCGATACAGAGATTGCAAAAATGAAGCTTGAGGTCATGGGCATTGACATCGACAGCCTTACGGCCGAGCAGGAGAAATATCTCAATTCATGGGAAATGGGAACTTAGGGCTCACTCAAAAATAACTCCCCATTTTCCCATCTCAGCTTCGGGCCATCTTCGGCCGCCGCTCAATCGTGAAG
>CAYVUX010000189.1:0-6811 GCA_964455075.1 uncultured Desulfobacteraceae bacterium
GAGAGCGGTACGTTCGCAACGTACAGGTCAGGGGTTCGAATCCCCTCATCTCCACCATTTTTTTTGAGAAATCCTGTTGCGGTTCCACCGGATACGGGAAAAATGAGAGCGGTCAGGGGACATGGGGCGTCAAGCAGAAGTTGAGCGGCAGACCAAAGAAACCTCCATTCGAGTAGCAATCGATCTGGACGGAACCGGCAGGTGGGAGATCGACACGGGGATTCCCTTCATGGATCACATGCTCAGTTTCCTGTCCACGCACGGTTTTATGGATATCCGGGTGGTGGCAAGGGGAGACCGGGAAATCGATGACCACCACACGGTCGAAGATCTGGGTATTTGCTTTGGTCTGGCTCTCAAGAAAGCTATTGGCGAGGAAAAAAGGGGAATTCGGCGATACGGAGAGGCGACTGTACCTATGGATGAAGCCCTGGCCAGGGTAGTGCTGGATTTTTCCAATCGTGCTTTTCTGGCGTATCGTGTTCCTGCGATGAACCGGCCCGGCGGGGCCTTTGATGTGGGCTTGATCAAGGAGTTTTTCAGGGCACTCACGATCAATGCGGGGATGACGGTTCACGTGGATCTTTTTGCCGGTGAAGACCCGCACCATGTTTCAGAGGCTGTTTTCAAAGCCTTGGCCAGGGCCTTGGACGCGGCCGGCAAAGAGGAGGCGCGTCTGGAAGGAAAGGCCCCTTCGACGAAGGGCCTCCTTTGAGGTTTCAGGACCGTGGTTGAAATTTGTCTCATGAAGTGGAGGAAAACCACAGGCCTTATTCTGGGCTTGAGCTTGTTTCTGATGTTGGGATGCCAATCCCAAAGGTCTGGGATTTCCTCCCAGGGCCGGCCCTCCGCACCTCTGGGGAAGGTGGTGTGTGTGGGGTTCTTCGCCGCTCTGGGGGAGAAGGAAAAGGCCGATGTGACACGGAATCCGGTTTCGGACGCCCTATACCCGGCAGAGCCCGTTTCTTCGAGTGTCACTTCCGGCATGACAGAGCATCTCTTCCGTGAACTGCTGGCCAAGCGGAAATACGACCTGGTTCCCCCGGACGAAGCAAAAGGTGTGCTGTCGGAACGCATGGCATCGGAGGAAGGAGCCCGTCTGAAATGGCTGCAAATTTTTCAAGAAATCGGGATCGAGTTCAAAGCCGATGCCGTTTTGGTCGGTTACATATACCGATGGAACGAGAGGGAGGGGTCGGATTTCGCCGCCGAGCGTCCGGCTTCCGTGGCTTTTGACCTCTATCTGATCAGACCGGAGGATGGAAGGATAATCTGGAAGGGCAAATTCGACAAGAAGCAGAAATCCCTTTCAGAAAATGTCTTTGACATCCGGACGTTTTTTCGAGGTGGAGGACGGTGGCTGACCGCCGAAAAGCTGGCGGTGATCGGCCTCCAAGATCTGATCGGCGCCATGCCGGCCAGCAGGAAAGAAATTGAGGATCTTGAAGTTTGATGGTTATCCCGGCCATAGACCTCAAGGGCGGCCGCTGCGTGCGTCTCAGGCAGGGGCGGATGGCCGAGGAGACCGTGTTTTCCGACGTGCCTGAGGAGATGGCGATACGGTGGTACCAAGCCGGAGCCGAAAGGCTTCATTTGGTGGACCTTGACGGCGCGGCCCAGGGCAAACCGGTCAATGGAGAGGCGATCAGGAGGATCGTTGGGGCGGTTCCCATCCCCATCGAACTCGGAGGGGGAGTTCGAGACATAACCACGGTTGAAGAGTACCTGGATCTCGGATTGGACTACATCATTCTGGGTACGGTGGCCTACAAGAACCCTGAGTTGGTCCATAAAGCCTGCCGGTCTTTTCCAGGGAAGGTGATCCTGGGAATAGACGGCCGGGGGGGCCGTGTTGCGGTGGAGGGGTGGACGGAAGAAGTGGCCCTGACTCCGGCAGAGATGGCGAAGAGATATGAGGAAGCCGGTATCGCGGCCGTTATCTACACGGATATCGAAAAGGACGGGATGAGGACCGGACCGAATGTGGACGCGACCCGGGCTCTGGCGCGGTCGCTGCGTGTCCCGGTGATAGCCTCCGGAGGAATTTTCGATTTGTCGGACGTCATCAGGTTGTGCAGCCTGGCCGGTGACGGGGTCATAGGGATGATTACCGGAAGAGCTTTATATGATGGGAGCCTGGATCTGGCGGCTGCTGTGAAGGTGAGCCGGGAAAAAAACATGCCGGAGATTTCTTCTTGACATTTTTGCAAGATGTTGTAAATTATAGGTTTGTCCGAAAGACAGCACTTATGCATGAGGAGATCCCGCTTCGGACGCGGAACGGTTCTGTTTTTCCCATCGGATAACTCAGTGGGCGGGTAATTGCCAAAATGCTGTTCAATGAGCGAATTGCTGAAGACCTGAAAAAGGCCATGAAGGAAAGGGACGGGATCCGCACTTCCTGCTTGAGGATGCTGAAGACCTCGCTGAAGAGAAAACAGGTGGAGAAAGGTCGCGAATTAACGGACGAAGAAATTCAGGGGGTCTTGTCTTCGATGGTCCGAAAGGGAAAAGAGGCCGTGGAGGAGTTCAGGAAGGCCAATCGCGAAGATCTTGCCTCCAGGGAAGAACGGGAAACGGTTATTTTAGAGGAGTATCTGCCGAAGCAACTAACATCGATGGAAATTGAAGAGACGGTCAAGGAGATCATTTCAGAGCTTTCCGCAGGCGATCCCAAAGATCTCGGCCGGGTAATGAAAGCCGCCATGACAAGAATGGCGGGGCGTGCGCAGGGAAAAGAGGTAAACGAGATAGCAAGGAAATTGTTGGGGTGAGAAATCCTGCCGTTTTCCCGTTAAGCCTGCATGATCGACGTATGCATCGGGCAAAGGAATATCGTCGCTCGTTGGATATGTTCCGCAATGAGTACACCCTCTTGTCCAATCAGAAAAGCGGTTTACCCCTCACATCATTGAATCGTATGGTTTTTGAGGGCCTTCCTTTGACCCTCGAATCAGGAATTCGGGAGCTGAGAATCCATACGACAAACAGGTTTTCCGTCGATGACTCGGTAATGGAGTTTTCATTGAAGAACCGGTGCTGTGACGGGAATGGTCGAGTCCACGCTGTTCCCCGTTCGTTTTCCGGACACTCCGGCTCTATGAGATCCAGAAATGCCTATTCGCACCAACGAGTCTGCTAAGGAAGAAATAAAGAGGTCGGCCGACGTGGTCGAGCTGATAGGCCAGGTTGTCCAGTTGAAGAGAGCCGGCCGCAATTACGTTGGTCTTTGCCCGTTTCATGCGGAGAAGGAGCCGTCTTTTTCCGTGAATCCGGAGAGGCAGACATTTTACTGCTTCGGCTGCAAAAAAGGCGGAGACATTTTCACTTTCTGGATGGAATACCATGGAACGACCTTTCCGGAGGCCATGAAGGATCTCGCGGAAAGGTACCATGTGAGCATTCCGGAAATTCATTGCACAGCCGAGGAAAAGAAGAAAGATCTCCTCAGAAGAGAACTGTTCTCCATTAATCAAAAAGCAAGGTCTTATTTTCAGGCCGTCCTTTTTGATCCCTCCAAGGGAAAATCCGCACTGCGCTACCTGAAAAGCCGGGCATTGGATGAGGAGATTATCAGGAAATTCGGAATCGGTTACGCGCCCGCAGATTGGCAGGGTCTGACCGGTTTCTTTCGCAAACACCACGTGGATCTCGAGATGGCCGAGCGCGCCGGCCTCCTGGCCAAGAAACGAGGTGGCGGGTATTATGACCGTTTCCGGGACCGTGTGGTTTTCCCTATTTTGAATTTGAAAAAGCAGGTGCTGGGATTCGGCGGCAGAATCATCGCAGAGGGCAATCCCAAGTACTTGAATACGCCGGAGACACCGATTTTTCATAAGGGTGACGTCCTCTACGGAATACACGTGGCGCACGAAGAGATCAGAAAATCGGGGCGCGCTGTGATTGTGGAGGGGTACATGGACTGCCTGGGGTTGAGAAGGCATGGGATGGAGGGAGTTGTCGCGGCCCTCGGTACTGCGTTGGGGCAGAGATCTGTGCGGAGACTCAAAGGATATGCGACCGAAGCGGTCCTGGTATTCGACGCGGATGAGGCGGGAGTGGGTGCGGCGCTCAAGAGCCTTCCGGTGTTTCTCGACGAAGGACTCTCCTCAAGGGCATTGATTTTGCCCGAAGGGCACGATCCGGACAGTTTCGTAAATGAGGAAGGACTGGGTCGTTTTCTGGAGCTCCTGGATGGGGCGCCTCCGATGTTCGACTTCTTCCTTGAAGAAAGCATGGCACGACAGGGGTCGGACGTCGAAGCAAGGGTGCGGGCGTTGGAGGAAATTCTTCCGGTCCTGGCGTCTCTCGACAATCACGCCCAACAGGCGCTTTATGTGAGGCGTCTGTCGGAAAGGCTGGGAATCGGGGAAGATGCCGTGCTCGCCGAGATGAGGAAGAGTGGAAAAGGATACTCTCCGGCCCGGAAGGATCCCGGGGGTCGGGGAAAAAAAGATGATGTTGGAAAACGCAGGCCGCCGATACGGGATCTCCAACTCCTCCACCTTCTTGTGTATCGACCCGATACCGTGTCGAGGTTGATGAATTGTGGGTGCGAGGTCTTGATTACGGATCCTGTGGTTGCGGAGATCGTAGAGGCGATGTTCCAGATATATCAAAAAGATGGAAATGTTTCCATCGATCAGCTGCAACAAGAGGGAGAACTCAGCGATGAGGCTTCAAGAAGGCTGATAGAGGTTCTGCACCAACCGTTCGTCCTCTACTCCGATGAGGAAGTCGAGCAGGCTGTGGAGGAATTCGAGAAATGCACCAAGAAAGAAAAGATGGCTCCATCTTTCGAAAGTGCAAGGGGGAACCTGGAGGCGCTTAACAAACTTCTCCAATTGAAAATTGAAGAGGTTTGAAGAAAGCCGAGGCCGGAACTTGTTGTTTCCAGGAGGGCAATGGAATGGGTAAAGACACCGACATGGACAGCCTGAAGCGGCTGATCGATATCGGAAAGGACAAGGGATACATCACATACGAAGAGTTGAACGATGACCTTTCTGAAGAGATGGTCTCTTCCGAGGAGAACATTGACGACATTATGATGATGTTCGAGGAGCTCGACATCATGGTCATCGACGAAGCCTCCAAGGAGGAAATTGAAAAATCCCGGAAGAGCAAGAAAAATCAGGCAAAGGCAGAAGAGAAGGAGGCCTTCCGGGTGGAAATTTCCGATTCCTCTTCACGAGCCGCCGACCCCGTCAAGATGTATCTGAAAGAGATGGGATGCATTTCACTTCTTACAAGAGAAGGAGAAGTGGAGATTGCCAAGAGGATCGAAGCGAATGAAAAGGAAGCCCTGTATACGCTCCTGGATTGCTCTATGGGGGTGGAGCATATCATTGAACTGGGTGAACAGCTCCAGGAAGGGCATATCAAGCTGAAGGACGTCATAAACGACTTGGAAGACGACGAGAACTATTCACAAATCGGGGAAAGAAAGGAATCCCTGCTGGGTCTGATCCAGGAGATCGCGAAGCATCAGGAGCAAATTCAAAAGACAAGACGGGAAATGTTGAAGATCCGATCTTCCGAAAGGAAGAAGAAGGAATCGCTGGAGGACGTAAAAGCAAGTCAGCAAGAGATCGCGAGCCTAGTCAAATCGTTCAGATTGGAAAAGAGACAGCTGGAACTGATGGTCAACCGCTTCAAGACGGTGATCTGCGGGGTGGAGGAAGCGGAAAGGGACATCGCGGACGCCATGTTGCAGGCGGGCGGCAAGCCCATTTCCCACATCAAGAAGTGCATTGCCAAGATCCCGAAATCGGCTTGCGACGATGATGTGATTGCTCCTCTTGATTTGACCAAGGAACAACTGCAGATTCTCAAGATGAAAATTGACAATGCGCAGGCTTTGATCAGGCATGTCAAGGAGAGAACGAATATGACGCCCCGGCAGCTGAAAGGGGCCCTCAGGAAGGTCGAAAGGAGCCTGGAAAAGGCCAGGAGAGCGAAGTCGGAACTGATCGAGGCGAACCTGAGGCTCGTGGTCAGCATCGCCAAGAAATACACAAATCGAGGGCTTCAGTTCCTCGATCTGATCCAGGAAGGCAATATCGGTCTAATGAAGGTGGTGGACAAATTCGAATATCAAAGAGGATACAAGTTCAGCACCTATGCCACATGGTGGATCCGGCAAGCCATCACCCGATCCATTGCCGACCAGGCCAGAACCATTCGTATCCCGGTACACATGATTGAAACCATCAACAAACTGATTCGAACTTCACGATACCTGGTCCAGGAGCACGGCAGGGAGCCCACCCCGGAGGAGATCGCGGAGAAGATGGAGTTCCCCTTGGAAAAGGTGAGAAAAGTCCTCAAGATCGCAAAAGAGCCCATTTCTCTTGAAACTCCGATAGGGGAGGAGGAGGACAGCCACCTCGGTGATTTCATTGAGGACAAGAAGGTCCTTTCGCCGGGAGACGCGGTGGTGAATTTCGGCTTGGCCGAACAGACCCGAAACGTGCTGAGGACTTTGACCCCCCGGGAAGAGAAGGTGCTGAGAATGAGGTTTGGCATTGGGGAGAAAGCGGACCACACTCTGGAGGAAGTAGGGCGGGATTTCAGTGTAACGCGGGAACGAATCAGGCAGATCGAGGCGAAGGCCCTCAGAAAACTGCGGCATCCCAGCAGGAGCAAGAGGCTGAAGAGCTTTGTGGAAGGAAGGGAATGATGGTGCCGCCAATTTTGCTTGACAAAGGTTTGCTGAGTGCGCATCCTGAATTCATCTTTACTGCCGCCAATGTCGGGCCTATAGCTCAGCTGGAAGAGCCACCGGCTCATAACCGGTAGGTCCCTGGTT
>CAYVUX010000190.1:0-6802 GCA_964455075.1 uncultured Desulfobacteraceae bacterium
TTTAAATCTGCGGGAGGCATGGGCAAAGAGAAGATATGAAGCGCATTTTGTCAGCAAGCTGACCGATTGCGACGGTGAAAACAGCGAGACCGATTCCTCGCTTGATTTTGCAAGGGACTGTAAATATGTTGACCCAAAGCGACATGCCGAACTCGTTGCTCTGTGTGAACAAGTTGGCAAAATGCTTGGCAGCATGATGCAAAAGCCGGGACAATTTCTGATTCGTATCCATCTCTAATCCGTACCGATTCCTCTCCCCTTTGATCTCTGCCTTCTGATCCCTGCCTGTTTTGTTTGAAGAATAAACTCCTCGTCTGAAGCAGATCACCCAATTGACATGTACGCTATTTAAATGTACACTTATTATGATGCCTTTTTCGGGTAAGGAATTGGGGAAACACATGCAAAGAGTCAATGCAAAGGAAGCTCGCCGGAACATCAGCCATCTGCTGGACCGAATCAGTGCGGGGGAGGAAATTATCATCCTCAGGCGCGGCAAGCCGGTGGCGCGCATGTCAAAGGCCGACGAGCAGGAGGAAAAACCTCTTCAATTCCCGGACCGCAACGCCTTTCGCCGCAAACTGCCTCCCATGAAAAAGAACAGTGCTTCTCTGATCCGGGATATCCGAGATGAACGGGGCTAATATTTATTTCGACACCAGCGCGCTGCTTCCGTATTACCGGGAGGAAAAGTCCAGCCCGCAGGTGGAAAACCTGCTCCGTGAAATACAGCCGCCCGTCTTGCTCAGCGAATTGACCAGGGTGGAAATGGCATCCGCTATTGGTCGCTGGACCAGGATGAAGGAGATAGATGAACCGCAAGCGGCCCTGGTGGAAAATACCTTTGAACAAGACGTTCAATCAGGATTTTTCCTGGTCCGGACGCTGACGTCGAGACATTTCAGGCAGGCCGAGAAATGGCTTTCAGCCAGGAAAACCGCACTCAGAACCCTGGACGCGCTGCATATTGCCTGCTGCTGGAACTTTCAGGCCAAACTTATCACATGCGACGACGTCATGCACGAAGCCGCGATGCTGTTGGGGCTTGAGAGTATACTCGTCGGGTAGGCTTCAGGCTTTTGGGGGGACAGAGGGCAGAAGTCAGAGGTCGGAGGGCAGAAGTCAGAGGTCAGAAGTCAGAGGTCAGAGGGCGGAGGACAGAGGGCGGAGGACAGAGGGCGGAGGACAGAGGGCGGAAGTCAGAGATCAGAAGTCAGAAGTCGGAGGTCGGAGGTCAGAGGTCAGAAGTCAGAAGTCGGAGAACAGAGGGTAGAGGGCGGAGGTCGGAGATCAGGGGGCAGAAGTCAGAGGGCAGAAGTCAGAGGGCGGAGTTCGGAGGGCAGAAGTCAGAGGTCGGAGGTCAGAGGTCGGAGGTCGGAGGGGGGATGATGCGGATTAACTCTGCGAAAGAATTGACTGTGTATCAGAAGGCTTATGAGTTGGCAATGGAGATTTTTGAAGTGAGCAAGTCTTTTCCTGCAGAGAAGAAATATGCATTGACCGGCCAGATCCGTCGTTCATCCCGTTCGGTTTGTTTAAATCTGCGGGAGGCATGGGCAAAGAGAAAATATGAAGCGCATCGTTGCTCTTTGAGAGGAATGTGCAATCTCGCGTGGAATATGAGGCGCGTGTCATGGGCCTTTATTTTGATTATTTGCCGGTATTGCGGGCGATGCGAAGGGACATCCTGGAGGGAGATGAGCATGCTGCCAGAGTTCAGCGGTATCGAAAGACGTTTGGACGAACTCAACGAACGCTTGGGGAGATTAGGCGCCTTAAAGGATAGCTCTCGAGAGGAATTTGATGCAGATCCATATCTTCGAGATATTGTGGAACGAAAATTCGAGGTTGCCGCACAATGTTGATATGTTACAAGTCGGTCCGATTTTACAGTGAGGGTGTCCTCCCGGATGACTTCCTGTGATGATAACCGTCCGCTTGTTGTCCTCGTCCCGGCAAGGAATGAGGAGTCTACGATAGGGCGGGTGGTATCTGAAGCGAGAGAGGCTGTTCAAAGCGACGTGGTGGTCATTGATGACGCGAGTACGGACGATACGGCGAGAGCGGCCAGGGATGCCGGAGCAGTGGTGCTCCCTCTTGTTCTCCAGCTTGGGGCCTGGGGGGCCACAAGGACGGGCATCCGGTATGCATTCAAGAACGGATACCGGGTGGCGGCGACCATGGACGGAGACGGTCAGCATCCGGCAGAGAGTCTGCACAAGATTCTTGAGCCGATTGTTGCGGGAAGCGCGGATGTGGTCATTGGGTCGTATATCGCTAGGGGGAGTTGGGCACGCAAGTGCTCGTGGACCTTCTTTCGGCGGTTCACCAGGCTCGGAGTGGAAGACCTGACTTCCGGTCTTCGTGCCTATAATTGGAGGGCCATGCAGGCCCTCATGTCCCGAAAGACCTCTCTTTTGGAGTACCAGGATATCGGCGTTTTGTTGCATCTGCGCAAGGCTGGATGCCGGATTACTGAAGTGCCTGTGATTATGAACCTCAGATCGTCAGGGCATTCCAGGGTATTTTCCTCTTGGTGGCGGGTTTGGTGCTATCTGCTTCATACGATGGTACTGAGTTTTTGCAAGTTCGGGTCTTCAGTCAAGAAAGACAAGGGCCCGGGTTAGGAGCACGAGGACACTTCCTATGTTTTACTCCTATCGTTTTACGTCCCTGTTGCTGGGTCTTGTTATTGCGGGCATCATCCTCTTTCTGATACGGAGGGATTTGCTCCATGCACGGTATTCCATATGGTGGTTTCTTGTGGCCGTGGCCAGCGCATTTTTCGGGGCGTTTCCCTGGGTGATAGATAAGATTGCAGGATCCTTTGGAATTGCCTACCCGCCGATTCTTCTGGTCATTGTGGGGATGGGGCTCGTTTTGATTAAAATGCTGACCATGGATATAGAACGATCTGAGCAGGAGATGAAAATTCGGCAGCTCACGGAGCGACTGGCCATTTATGAGGAGGAGGTCGGCGCCTTGCCTAATGAGCCCGGAAGGATCGAATCAGAGAGCGAAGAACACTAAAACCGGGGGGAGCCGGGCTGAGGTTCGATTTGGTTGGACAGGCGAATGCCTTTAGATGCTTGAGGAATACCCAAATTGGCGATATCCGATTTGGGTATTCGTTTTTCTGGATTCCGGCTTTCGCCGGAATGACGGCAATGGACAGCAACGGTGGCTAAGCCTCCGTAAGCTGTGATCTACTCTTCAAGGACCACTACGACACAGTATGTTTCGCTGGATTCCGGGATGGGAGACCGTGTTGCAGTTCGTCATCCCGGCCAAGTCCCGTGAAACGGGGCGCGAGGCGGGATCCATAAGGACACGATATAATTGCGGTTTCTCGGATTCCGGATCTCTCTTTGCTTCGCGCCGCTCGTCCGGAATAACGTAGAGAATATTTTGTAGTCTGATTCCTGCCTTCCTGGCTGTGTGGAAGGCCGTCAGTCATCCCGGCCAAGTCCCGTGAAACGATACAAGAGCCGGGATCCAGAAGTTCACGAAAAGACGGCGTCCTTCTGGATTCCGGATCTCCCTTGCTTCGCTTCGGTCGTCCGGAATGACGTTTTTTTGAATTACGACAAAGTCTCCTTCGCCGGAATGACGGTGAAAGGTAAATCCCGACTTTTTATGAACCCATCAATTTTGGACAAGAAATATATCCTGATTTCATCCGTGTATTTTGTTTTTGTCGTGCTCTCCCACGATTGGATTTCACATCTATACACGAAGGTCTTCAACCATCTCGGCAGAAACGCAATGGAAGGTCTTCTGGGGTTTGCGGCGTTGGGGGCGAGCGTCATTTTGGTTCTTTCTTTTCATTTCTTTCGCAAGGCGGAGTGGAGGCTGTCGGTTTCGGCGATTGTTCTTTTTGCAGTCACCCTGGGCTTGATGATTCTTGCGGACATGTTTCTGGTTTCGACACGCGTCGAGTGGATTCACTATCCTCAATACGCCATCCTGGGGCTTCTGTTGCTTTCAGCCATTCCGGATACGTTCTTTGTGCTTTTTCTTGGCACGCTTGCCGGGGCCGTAGATGAAACCATACAATACATGTGGCATCCCCAGTATACGAAATACTTGGATTTCAATGACTTTGTCCTGAATTTTCTGGGAGTTCTTCTGGGGATCGCTGTCTGGAGGGTCCTATATTCCAGGCGAGATTCAGCGGTTTCAAGGAAGGTGCAAAAAAGCAAGGTCGCTTTGTATGCAATCACGGCTGTGCTTTTGGGGCTTTTCGCTGCAGGAAGCTGGTCCGGACGCGTGGTGTCGGTGCTTCCTGAGGAACAGGATTTTCAGGTGATCACACGGATCGAGAAGAAAACGGTGTTTGTCCTCTCCTTTGTGCGGCAGCCCGCTTTCTGGTCGAAAACCGATTTCGGACGGACTTACCATGTGCTCTCCCCCGGCGAAGGTATTGTCGCGCTTGGCCTTTTGCTTGCGGGTTTCCGTCTGTTTGATGGGAGGCGGCAAACAGTTCGGTCGGGTGCGGGTCTTTCCCCGCGTGAATTTTGCGGAGCATGTAGAAAGGAAGATACAGGAGACGGCGAGACGTGAGAGCAAAAGGCGCGTACTTGGGAATATACTCGCTGCTGGCGGTTTTAACCTCGATCCTTATTGGCTCATGCAGCCCCGCTTTTCGGCTTCTGGACGGAGGCGAAAGAGAGGCGGATTTGAAATGGCAGCGGAAAGAAGCCCTGGAGCTCAAACAGGAGGGCCTTGCAGAAAGGCGGTTCCGGGATCTCTTAAGGAGCGAGCATGGAGCAAAAGCGGCTTATGATCGGCTGGTGGAGGTGCTGAGCGCCGAGTTGAAACACAGAAAGGCCCGCTTTATCACCCCCGCGATTCGAACGGCTCTCTCGGACCCGCTCTTTCTCGAAGCCCTGGCATGGGATCTTACGAATTTGGCCATCGATACGCGGGAGGGCGACCAGACCGGCGATATTTCCGGCAAGAGTCCCGATGAAATCGTGTTTTCCCTCACGGATTTGAAACTTGAGTCGGAGAATGGGTTGCCGGCGAGCGGTTTCCGCGGGAAGAGGCCCGATGACATCCTGTTTTCGCTGACGGAGACCGCGCAAAGGGGCCTGGGGCTCCCGCTCGGAGAAGAAAGGAGGGACGATGTCTTGGATGTGCCGCGCCTGGATGTGCAAGACGGGCGAGGAGCCGGCCCATCCAACGCGTTGGAAGGGCTCATCCAAATGGTGCAGGAATCCGAACAACGGATCCGGGAGGCCTACAGTTCTATGGGTGAAGGGGAGGAGTCTCTGCTCCTCAAAGACGGTCCCCGGATTCTCGATCGTTTCATTTTTGACAATCGCCTCACCGGCTGCGAGGATGAAAGGCTCCTCCAACTGGCGGCGAAGATCCAATGGAGCACGCTGTTCCAAGCATTGGAGTTTGTGGTGGCGGTCCTTCTTTCTGAAGATCTTCTGGACGAGTTGAGGGTCATGCGCCGGTATGGGGAAGAGCGTGTCGTAGATATTGAGCCGGGGGACGGCTTCGAGGGCGAGTTCCTCATGGCTCGGAGAACTCCTGTGGGCCTTTTCCTGGTGGGGGGCCGGGGAACCAACGTGTACGGGTCTGATGCGGCAGTGATTATTGACCTGGGGGGCGACGATGTCTATTTGAACAACACAGGCTCCCCCGTCTACGAAATGCGGGAAGGCGTCATACGCGGCATCTCCTCAAGGCTCGGCATCGTGCTTGATCTTGACGGAAACGACCGGTACAGCAGTACCCGGTTTGGTTCCCTGGGCAGCGGCTTTGCCGGGGTCGGCGTTCTTATTGATATGGACGGGGACGACCTCTACTCGGGGGACCGCCTCACCCAGGGCGCGGGGTATTTCGGGATCGGCTGCCTGATCGATCTCCGCGGAAACGACACCTATGCCGCCCTGGAGGCAGCCCAGGGAGCTGCGCTCTTTGGTGCGGGATTCCTTCTGGACAGATCGGGGAACGATGTCTATAACGCGGCGAAGTGGGCCCAGGGCTTCGGAGGGCCGCTGGCCGGCGGATTCCTGCTGGATCTCCAGGGCGAAGATCGGTACCATGCAGGGGGAAAGCATCCTTCTTCCTACGGAACGCCAAATATTCTGCAAGCGATGTCCCAGGGCGTCGGATGGGGGTTTAGAAAGAAGGCCGCCGGGGGCCTTGGGATCTTGTATGATTGTGAAGGGAACGACCGGTATTCGTCCGGCAATTTTGCCCAGGGCACGGGGTACTATTTCGGGACCGGGATCCTCCGTGACGACTGTGGAGATGATCGGTACCGGGCGAGCCGCTACTCTCAGGGCTCGGCCGCGCACCAGGCATGCGGCATCCTGGTGGACATGTCCGGGGATGACGAATATCTGGGCGACGTCGCGGCAAACCAGGGAGCCGCATGGGATGTCTCTGTGGCGGGGCTTTTTGATTACGAAGGCAATGACCGGTACAGGGGAGCGGATCTGTCTCTGGGAGCAGCCGCCCAAAACGGCATGGCCATGTTCTACGACGGGGGAGGGAAGGATACCTACGAGGCGGGTCGGAACGCCTTGGGCTTCTCCGGACCTCACACGTACCATGGCGGGAGAGACGCCGGCAATCTCGGTCTCTTTCTGGATGTTGGGGAGGAAAGTGACGCGTATCCCCCTTGGAACGACGGCAACAACAGGCGGATCGTCCGAGGAGATGTCGGCGTTTTTGTGGATGAATAATTGGGGTTCTTCCGGAATTTGGGCACCTTTTAGAATTCAGACAGCCCTTAGAGCGGGGGAAATGAATGTTTTTTTGCCAGCTCCTACAGGCACTCGAA
>CAYVUX010000191.1:0-6788 GCA_964455075.1 uncultured Desulfobacteraceae bacterium
TGGACGTCCTTAAACGGACCGGACAGGATACGATCAACGGTGTTTCGACTCATTGGCCTACCCAGCAAGTCCCGGATCGGGCTTTCCAGGTTCCCCTCTCTCCACACGGTCCAGAAAGGTCGCGGTGTGCCCGTCGTCCCGTACCGGGCCTTGTCGCGGGCCAGGGTCATGAGCACCTGGCAGTAAAGGAAAAGCTGGGGGATGCCGTCCTTTGCCTGGTAGTCCCCAAGCTGATCAATGGCAAGGTCGATGGGTTCCCTTTTGGCCTGGGTGTATGCCGAACGCTTGCACTCGATGACAATGAGGGGAATGCCGTTTACAAACAGCACGATGTCGGGTACGAAATGCTTCTGAAACCCAACCCGTTCCACCTTGTATTCAGCCGTGCAGTGAAAGGCGTTTCTCTCGGGGCTTTTCCAGTCGATATAGTCAATGGTGAAGCTCTTTGTATCCCCTTCAACCGTCTGGGGCACACTCGTTCCCAGGCATAAGAGATCATAAGCCTGTTCATTCTGGTGTGCGGCCCCTGTGGCTCTGAAGGCCTTGAGGGCCTGTACGGCGTTCTGGATGGCATTTTCCGTGAAGGGGTGGACGGCGCCTTTGAATTCAAAGCGGCAGTGGTTGCGGATATGAGCCAACAGAATCGGTTCGAGGATAAAGGAACCCAAACGTCCTCCTCGGAGCTTGACCGTCTCCTCGGGGGTCAGGTACTCCCAGCCCATTTGCACCAACAGCTGGAGCGCCGGAAGCTGGGATTGCACCTTCTCCAGGTAGCTCGGGAGCTCATATTCCGGTTTTCCGTATGGCCCCTTGTCTTCCATGGCTGTTTCCTATGGTTTGGCGCGGGTTTTTTCTTTAGTAACCCTTTGAATCTTTAACCAGTTTTTCAGGCAGCCGCTTGACTTCCATGGCGACTTCCAGGGTCACTTATCCGGTGATTTCCGCTGTTAAACATTTTTCCCTTTTTTAAGCTCTTTCAGCACCTTTTCCCCTGTAGAAGTTAAACGGTATTTTTGAAGTCGACTTTGGGGTTTATCAGGGATTGTCATCTCGATCAAACCCAGCTTCACGGCCACTTGCTGGTAGAATTCTCTGAAGTGCTTTTCATCCTTAAGCTCTAATTTCTTCTGGATTTCCCTTCTTGTCATCTCTCCCGTTATGGCCATAAGCATTCTTTCGACTTCGGGGGTGACTTCGGGGGTGACTTCGGGGGTGACTTCCGGGGTAGATCCCAATGTTTCTACAAAGACACGGTGAATGGGAAATTCGACCAGGAAGAATGTCCGGTCACCATCCGTGTAAAATATGGGATCAGGTGATCCATTTTTTTTGATTTCTCGCAACATCTTCGGGATTCCGGTTCCACGGCCTTCGGTCATTTCTAGTTCTTTTAAAAATTCACCGACCCTCCGGTTGCGGTAACGCCTTGACACAAAACGAAAGTTCCGTAAATCCTGATCTCGAATGGAGCGATCCGGCCCTGGAAAACTATTGATGGTAATGGAATCCGGGAGAACCCGTACCTCAACAGGTTCTCGTATTTCATAGGATCGGTGATAGACTGCATTACACAGGGCTTCTTCGATGGCAGGAAAAGGATAGTTGAAAACACGATCCGCCTCGGGCCGGTCAGCGTGTTTTGTAACCTTCTCTTCGATCACCATGGATTTGATATGGGAAAGTGCATCCTGCAGCATGATATGAAGTGGACCTTTGAAGGTCTTTTCCGTGAATGAATCGGCAGCGGGTCCTTTGGGAAAGTGAACCACATCGATCTGGGTCTGTGGAAAGAACTGTGACGGCTGCTCATTAAAAAACATAAGGCCGACATTTCTAGGCCGCATGGATTCCTCCGGCCCGTCGACGACATTCATCTGCCTGCAGAACCGGCTGAAATCCATCCCTGCAGATTCCCGAAAAAGATCGCTCCTTATCTGCTTCAGGTAGGCGCGCATCAGGCCCAGATCAAGGTTTTCCAGAGTGGCATTATGATTCATCCGATCATCAAATGGCACATTGGCTGCCATAGACATGAGCTCGTTTTCATCCTGCCGTCCGGCCCGGACCGTAACAGAGCCTTTCCGGATATAATAAGCGTACTCTCGTTCACTTTTTTCCAGAGATACGGGGGCCTTGTAGGGTCTGGTCTGCCCGCCCGCAGCCCAGAGCACAAGGATATGTCTCCCGCTGATTTCATAGGGGGCAATGAGGGGATGATAGTATGGAACTATACGATAGCCAAGGTTTACTATCTCCTTTTGAATGGCATCGATCTTCTTTAGCGGCAGCCCGTCAGGGGGCAGGACCGGCCGTCCCTTGTCCTCGGCCACGCCTATGATAATATAGCCTCCACCCAGGTTATGAAAATCATTTGCAAATGCACACATGGTGTGCAACACGGCTTTCGGATTCCAACCAGCTTTAAATTCCAGGCGCTCCCACTCGACCGTACGGGCCGTCAATAAGTCGTTGATGTTAACAGGGAGCTTCATGCTTTGAGCCGCACCTGCCCTGTCAGCAGTTTTTGCATAAGCCCGCGCTTTTGTTTTTCAAGGGCTTGGAGCTTGGCTTCAAGGATCTCAATCTCTTTGTCGGCAGCAGAAAGAATGCGCCCAATTCTTGCCTGCTCAGAAAGGGAGGGATATGGCAAATACATGAATGAAAAATCACTATAGCTGACCTGTTTCCCATCTCTAATGCCGATTACGGCTACGGCCAAGTGACCGATAAAGTCATAGGATTTGAAATAATATCTATAAAAAGTGTCATCAATTTCTCTCTTCGGACGGATAACGTGGTAAGCCGGACTCACGACGCCTCGAAACCGGGAATATTCTAGCCCTCCTTGAAACGACCGGAGACTGATTACAAAATCTCCGGGCTCTACAAGCTTGTATGAATTCGTGTTTGCTTCAGAAGCCTCAATTCTCCTGTCAAGAGAATTTCTAGGGACGACTCCTTCATCTTGGGTAACCGAAAGCACCGTTTCATTTCCGCAACCCTTTATTGAGTTCGCTTGAAAGAGCTCTTGCGCAGGGAGAAATTCCCAATCGGGTGGAAATCGAAAGTTGGTTCTCCTGGGGCTTCCAAATCCAGGCAACCGCCTTTCGCCCGTGAGCAGTTGCTGCATCAGGGCTTTCTTGCGGCGTTTTTTTGCTTCAATGAGCTTCCGCGTCTGCTCTATGGCCTGGTCCCAGGTGGAAAGGATTTCAGCGATGTTTTTCTGCTCGGGAAGGCAGGGGAGAGGTATAAAAAAATGCTTCTGCAGCTCTGTTTGGTTTATGTTGTGTTGGCCCACCCCTGGTGTTGCAAGTTTCTTGATTCTTACACGCGACTCTGGGGTGTTGAAATAATATGATACAAATGAGGGAAAAGCTAAGGAGTCATCGATTTGGAGCCTGATTAGATACGAAGCAAAAACTACCGGTTTTGATTCAGTAACAATTCCAGTTTTTCCAACAAGCTCTAAGCTGTTGGTCCTATTGAAAAGTAAATCATTTTCTTTTACGCTGTATTGGCACAGCTCCAAATCAGATACGTTAACATAGGACAGATTCGTATAAGTTACTTTGCCGTTCTCAATGTTCCCCATACGAAGTATCGGCGTTTTGCCTAGTTCTGATGAATTTATAGATAGACCATACGGACTTTTCCGTGTTATATAACCCAATGGCTGAATTCCCCACTCCTCCGGAATCCATCCCACCTTGGTCTTCTTGTATCCCGGTCTGTTTTCGTTCCGATCTTTCATTAGAACCCAAGTTCCTTGAGATATTGGTTCATTTTCTTGCGAGTGGTTCTTAGCCTGGCCTCTATCTCTTCTATCTCCTTTTGAACCGCGGCAATATCGATCTCCGGTTCGGGCTCAAAGGTATCCACATAGCGCGGAATATTGAGGTTGAACCCATTCTCCTCGATTTCCGCATAGCTCGCTAAATAGGAGTATTTCTCGGTCGTTTTCTTTTTTCGAAAGGTCTCAACGATCTTTTCGATATCCTGCTCTCGAAGCCTGTTTTGGTTGGTACCCTGCTCGAATTCACGGCTTGCGTCGATGAAAAGAACCTTCCCTTTGCCATTGGTCTTGCGATCTTTATCGAAAATCATGAGTGCCGCCGGGATCCCTGTGCCGTAAAACAAGTTCGGCGGAAGGCCGATAACGGCGTCAAGCAGATTTTCCCGGAGCACGGCTTCCCGAATCTTGCCTTCCTGCCCTCCCCGGAAGAGCACGCCGTGGGGCACAACCACGCCTACACGGCCTTTCCCTTCGATCGCCGTTGCCAGCATGTGAAGGATAAAGGCCCAATCCCCCTTGCTTTTTGGAGGTATCCCCCGAAAAAAGCGGCCGTACCGGTCTTCGGCTGCGATCTCCTGACCCCATTTATCCAGGCTGAACGGCGGATTAGCGACGACCACGTCAAATTTCATCAACGCGTCGTCCTCCACGAACTGGGGATGCCGGATGGTATCCTCCCACTCGATTCGGGAGCTATCCATGCCGTGGAGGAACATGTTCATTTTACAAAGCGCCCAGGTGCTCCCGTTCATCTCTTGTCCGAAAAGGGAGAAGTCGTCCGACCCTACCTGCGTTGCCGTTCGTATCAAAAGGGAGCCGGAACCGCATGCAGGGTCGCATATGCGGTCGCCGGGCCGTGGCGCAACAAGCCGGGCCAGGGTTTCAGAGACCTCGGAGGGGGTATAAAATTCCCCGGCTTTTTTCCCTGCCGTGGCGGCGAAACGTGCGATCAGGTATTCATAGACATCTCCGATAATGTCCATGTGGCCGAGGGATTCCGGCCTGAGATCCAGCCCAACAAGGTCTTCGAGCAGATGTTTGAGCCGGGTGTTCCGCTGGCGTGCCTGTCCCAGGTTGGCCTCGCTGTTGAAGTCGATATTCCGAAACACGTTATGGAGCTTGCCCTTGTTGGCGTCCTCAAGGTGCTCCAGGAGGATATTGATCAATTCGCCGACATTCGTTCTGTCCCGCCGTTCAAAAAGACTGTCAAAGGTGGCAGGGAATTTGTCCTCTACGTTGCCTCCGGAGTCTTCAATTTCAATTTCCGGTATAACAAAGCGTTCCCGATTCAGTGCCCGCTGAATCCGGATTTCATTGCCCTTGTATTTTTCTTCGTATTCAGCGGCTTTGGATTTGTGGATGTCGCTGAGATATTTTACAAAGAGCATGGTGAGGATATAATCCTTGTACTGACCGGGATCAATGACCCCTCGAAATGTGTCACATGCCTGCCAGACCTTATTAAGAATCCCGTTACGTCTCTGATTGTCATTCATAACCTGTCTCCGTAGATCAGCTTCCATCAACGAGCTTGAGGCATGAGGCCGTGATCAGTTGTTTCCGTTTCTCGGCTAAAAGATTGGTTAAATTCTCTTCTTCTCTCCTGAGGGTGTCCAACTCCACAATTTTCATCTGAATTTCGAGATCCGGCAGGGGGATATCAAGGTTCTCCAGAACCGCCCGGCGGACGACCGGCATGTGAACCCCTCTGCCTGTGTGACGAACCAGGTAGCGTTCAACCGGCGTCTGGTTGAGATACCAGCACAAAAAGGCCGGCAAAACCCTGTCATCCGCAACCCGGACAATGAAAAAGCAGGCCGCGGCCAGAGTGGAGTCTGGGATTTCCGTCAATAGCACCGAGTAGTTCCGGGCCCCGCGGGCCATGAACAGAATGTCATTCTTCTTTAGATTCCCATCTATGCGAGAAAGTTCAGGATGAAAGCGGATCAGTGAATCTGTTTGATAGGCAAGGTTTTCCCCGTCCACATCTCTGGCCTGCAAAAGAAGATGAGAACCATCCTCATGGGATTCTACTCGTCCGCGGCTGTGGTAACCGCTTTTCACCGTGGCTATTCTGTTCAGTTTCATAATAAATATTCAATATCACAGTATAAAGTATACTGCAAGAAAAAAGTGTTGACAAGCTTGATATTGCAGTATATGATATCTTGCAGAATTTATGGTGGAAAGCCCGTTGCTGAAAATAGAGGATTTTCAACCCTACCTGGTCCTGTCTCAAGGGCGCAGGGAAAACGCGAGTGCAAGTAATGCTGTACAAAAAGAAAGAAGGAGGATCTCCATGGCTGACACAATTCGTGGTCTAGTAACCAAAATCATCGACGGTGACACCTTCGATATGGATGTCACGCATGTGGGAACGAATAACAGTAACAGATACAATCAGAAAGAGCGTGTACGCATCGCCAACATTGATGAACCGGAACTCAGGTCAGCTGCTGGACGTAGATCCAAGGACAGGCTTGAACGAGAACTTCGTGGCAAGAACGTTCGATGTTACGTGCAGTCACGAGACATATACAGTCGCATCGTAGCGGAGGTAGTGGTCCTTTGATAGACCATTGGATTGTGGAAGAACGACATTCCCAACTTCCTGAGTGTGGCACCGCCTCACCCCGTGCCTAATGATAAGAGAGACGAAATGAAGATCACCCTTGCGTTCATTTCTCGCGCATTGAGAGTGCCTTCCATGATGGGGGTTGAAGTACCTCCGGAGTAATGTTGAGAATACTATAGCAGTCTTCATGAAAGTGCCGCATCTTACTTTCGTATCCACCTTATGCTAAGAGAAGCTGGTTTGGACAGAATCCTCGCCATAATGAATATGAAGTACAAGAGGTCCATGAGCCGGAAAGGGCCGATACCACAAAATGGGGTGCCCTCAAGCTCGGCAATGTTCCGTTGACATCCGCGTGAGTCGGAAGTGACTGACGTCAATTATTTTTTCCCTCCGGCGACAATTAGAATTCCCGGTTCC